>CAMCCU010000383.1 GCA_945872975.1 Pedosphaera parvula Ellin514 | reverse complement strand
GGGAAGGAGCTCGTCGTGACAGAGTGCGATCAGGCGCTGGAAGATGCGCTGGCCAATCTCACCGTCGCCATCGAGGAATCAAAAGCCGAGGTGACGCGCGATTCCCTGCCGCCCGTCATCGGCGACGAAGTCCAGCTCACGCAGCTCTTTCAGAACTTGATTGGCAACGCCGTGAAGTTTCGCGGTGAGGCGACACCCAAGGTTCACGTCGGAGTGCAGCGCACGGGAGGCGAATGGGAGTTCACCGTCCGCGACAACGGCATCGGGATCGCCGAGCAGGATTTCCAGCGCATCTTCGTGGTGTTCCAGCGGCTGCACAATCGCGAGAAGTATCCCGGCACCGGCATCGGGCTTTCCGTCTGCAAGAAGATCGTGGAGCGCCACGGCGGCCGTATCTGGGTGGAATCCAAGCCCGGCAAAGGCACGACGTTTCATTTCACGATTCCTGCGCTGGGAAATTCCTGAGCGCGAACACCACGCCAGTCGCGTTCAGTTCACAGTGCGCACGCTCAACACCTCAATGGCGCGCACGGTCGCGGCGTTGCGGCTCTCGACGCCGAGCTTTTCGAAGATGTGTTCGAGATGTTTCTTCACCGTGCCTTCCGCAGCACCGAGGATGATGGCGATGTCCGGGTTGCTCTTGCCCTGGGCAAGCCAGAGCAACACTTCGGCTTCACGCGGCGTCAGGCCAATCGCCTCAAGCGGTCTGGCAGAAGTGAAGTCAGCGGCGAACTCAACCTTCGCCTGTGCGGCTTCTGCCTTCTCGGTGTGGCGTTCGAGACGCGCACGGATGGCGGCGAGAAGTTCGTCAGCATCCACGGGCTTCGTCAGGTAATCATCCGCACCGAGATTCATGCCGTAGCGCACGTCGGTCTTCTCGCCTTTCGCAGTGAGGAAGATGAACGGGATCGCGACGGTGTCCGGGTGCGCGCGCAGGGCTTCGAGCACGCCGTGGCCATCCAGCTCGGGCATCATCACATCGCACACGACGAGGTCCGGCAGCTCGCGCCGGGCGAGCTCGACGCCGATGCGGCCGTTGGCGGCCTTGTACGTGGCGAAGCCTTCCATCCCGAGGATGGTGACCATGTTCCGGAGCATCTCCGGCTCGTCTTCGATGACTAGAATGCGTTTCATGTGTACCCCTCTTAATCTTAATCCTACTCTTAATCCTTCCCCTCCCCACCTACCCGATAATCCACCGCGTCCTCATGCAGTCGATCCGGGGAGTTGCTCCGAATCAAGCCCACGAGCAGCGAAACAATCTCGCGCAAGAGTAATTTCCCTCCATCCAGATCCGCCTCAGATAAAATCTTTTTGATGAACAACAGATCGAGGCAGCCGGCACACTCGAGTCCCGAGCCACGGGCGACGTCGAAAAACTTGCAGCGATCCGGCGGTGTGAACCGACCGTTGCCCTCGGGAATGTTCAAGACGATGGACGTGCGCGCGCGATCAAGCTGGTTGTGGACCGCAGCGGACTTGGGCACGCGCTCGAGGACGGTTTCGCTCCAGGCTGCGAACTGAAGCGCCTTCTGGTAGGCATGAAGTTTCTCGTGGTCGAAGTAGATTTTCATGGAGGTGGGGAGATTGAGATTCAGTTTAGGATTAAGAGTAAGAGCAGGATTATGACTAAAAAGGAGGGAACAGCGGCAGTCGCACCATAAACGTCGTTCCCCTGCCCTCCTCGCTCTCGAACCAGATTTCGCCGCCGTGCAGCTCCACGCAGCGTTTCACAATGGTCAGGCCGAGGCCGGTCCCAGAAATCTGCCCGACGTTTCCCCCTCGATGAAAGGCGGTGAAGAGATGATCACGGTCAGCCAATGGGATCCCGACGCCTTCGTCACGCACGGTGAAAAGCGCGTGACTCGCTTCCCTCGCGACACGGACTCCGACCGCACGACCTGACGGCGAATACTTCACGGCGTTCGAGATCAAGTTGCCAAGGATGTGCCGGAGCAAGGCTTCATCGGCCTGCGCGGCCGGCAGCTCGGAAATCTCCAGCCGGATGGGACAGCGTCCGCTCGTGGCCGAATGCATCTCATCGGCGAGCTTGTGGCAAAAGGTGGCGAGCGCGAGCGACGCAGGCGAGCAGCGGAGCTGGCCGGCTTCGACCTTGCCAAGCACCAGCACCTCATCGATCAGGCTGGCCATGCGGCGGACGTTCTTCGTGATGGAGACGACCTGCTCGCGGCGTTGCTCGGCGGGCAGACGGTCAAGGTAGCGGTCGAGAATCTGCGCGGAAGACTGGATGATGCCGAGCGGCGTGCGGAACTCGTGCGAGACCATCGAGACGAAGCTGTCCTTGAGCTGGCGAATCTCCCTTTCGCCATGCAGCTCGCGCTCGCGCTGGGCGACCAGCGCCTCGGTTTGAGTGAAACTTTCGATCAACCGGCGATGCCGCCGCAGGGAAAGCAACGCGACGATCGCAATCGGCGCGACAGTAGCGAAGATGCCCAGCGCCATCCAGAAAGCGCCCGTGCCAGCGGACACCGGTGCCATCGTCACCAGGCTCGGCGACGGCGCGTCCCAATCCAGTCCCAACATCGTCAACTCCTTTCGCAACGCCGCCGGCTCCCAGACTTCGACATGGTTCTCGCGCGTGGCGAAGACAAGCCGTTGGCCATCCGCCGACCAGCGCATCGTGACGATGGGCGCGGGATCGGGAGATTGCAGCTCGGCCAGTTCGCGTCCCGTGGCGGCGTCGATCAAGGCCACGGCGCGCGGAGATTTCGCCACGGCCACGAGCGCGCCATCTGGCGAGAAGGCGGCGGCAGACGGTTCAATGCGCGGCTGTTCCACCTCCCACACCTGGCTCCAGTCCGACACGCGGAACATCCGGCAACGCGCCCGCTCCGCTGCCACGAGCCAGCGTCCGTCGGGGCTGAACTGCACGCTGGCCTCGCGCTGCGAAAGTTCCCGGACCTTCTCGCCCGTGCGCGCGTCGAACACCACCACGCCCGGCCCGCTCGCGCCGCAGACCAGCCAGCGCCCATCCGCACTCAAGCTCACCGTGCCGCTGCCCCGCACACTGCTGGAATAGTCCGCCGTGCTGCTATGCTGCACCTTCTTCATCTCCACCGGCCTGGTGGCGCTGCCCACGTCTTCGGCCCACACCCGCCCGGCACCCAGCTCCACCCAGGCGAGGCTCCTCGCGTCAGCCGAAGCGGTCACCAGATCCAGCTTCCGATCACCCACTGAGCGCATCGCGGCTGGCCCGCCCAGGGCCATCGTTGTCCGGCTGCCATTGGTCACCACGCGGTAGGAAAACGAATCTGGCCCGCCGCGCTTTGTGATGAACAGCTTCGCTTCGGTGGGGTGAAAACTCAGCGAGCGGAGCCACTCCACCGGCAACGAATCCGGTCCGTCCGAACTTCCCAGTTTCCAGATCAGCAACTGGTCCCGGCCCGCCGCCGAGATGGCCCATCGGCCATCGGCGCTGATGTCCATGGTGCGCGCGTTGGAGATGTTGGCCGGCCCCACCAGTTCACGATGGACCGGGCTGGCGACGAGACGGCGGACCTCCAGGGCGCGGTTTGAATTCTCGAAACCAAGGCGGCCATCCGCGCTCCATTGCACGACCCTGCCCTCGCTTGTCACGCCGATCAGCCGCCCGTCCCGCAGGTCCCATAGCCGGCAGGTGCCGTCGAAAGAAGAAGTCGCCAGCCGGTCACCTTGTGGATCAAACGCCACGCTCCAAACGTCATTCTTGTGACCGGTCAAGACTCGCCGCTGACGTTCTGCGAAGTCCCAGACATGCACCTCCAACAGGTTCCCGGCGATGGCAAGCCTGCGGCCATCCGCGCTCCAGGACAGAGTCCGCACCCCGGCATCGAACGGGAACGTCGCGACGCGCACTCGCTTCTCCCAGTCCAGCACCACCACATTCGTGCCGTCGTACGCGGCGAACATCGGCGCTCCCGGACGGACCGCGACGTGATGGAACGAACTGACTTCCGGAAAGAATGCAACTTGCCGCCCCGTCTCCAACTCGAACACCGCCATGCCGTCCTTCGGCGCGAAGACCGGCCCCACGATGAACCGTCCATCCGCGCTGAAGCGACCGCGGCTCGCCAGACGGCGCGCCTTGTCGATGTCATGACGGAAGATGGTCCGGCCCTTCTCCCAATCCCACACCGCCAGCGCGCCACGCCGGTAGCGCACCGACAGATTCCTGCCGTCCGGGCTGAATTCCACCAGCGACGGGCTTTCCTGCTCCTGGGGAATCTGCCCTTCCGCCATGCGCAGGCGCGCGACTTCCTTCCCATCATTCATCGTGCGGATGACGACCTCGCCATTGGTCAGGCTCAAGGCGCAGAAACGAAGTTCCCGATCAAACCCGTAGGCGGCCATCGCCGACTCAGCGGCCAACTGCGTCTCGACGCGAAAATCCGGCAGCGCCAACGCGGCCACTGCTTCGTTGCGCAATTTGGCGGAAGGCGCAATCGCCGTCGCGCGCCGGATGACTTCGAGTGCTGCCGACCGGCGACCGAGCGTTTTGTCCTGCCGGATGGCGCGGATGTCTGAAAGATAGGCGCGCCACAATTCCGCCCGTGCATCAGCCTGCGCCTTCTCCGCCCGCTGCTGGTTCCGCTGCGCCCGCAGGCTGGCAAATGTCGCGATGGCCGCGAGCGACATGACTGCGAGGAGCGCGAACGCCACCGCCGTGTTCGCCCGCAGCAGGCTGCGCTGCGCAGCGGCACGCTGCCGCGAAACATCGGCGGCTGGCGGAGCGGTTGGGCGTTCGTCAGGCATGGCGGAAGATTAGCGGAGACCGGGCGGCACCGACACTGGAAAGCGGCGCGTGCGTTGGGCGATTGCAGGTATCCAATACATGACGCACCGAATGTGTGCTGGTGTGGCGGATGCCGCCATACGTCGATCGGCTTACACGCTTCCTTCGGACTCCCACTCTCACTCCTTCCCTGTCCGTGAGTGGGAGGAGGAAGGCATACGCCGGGTGACGTATTCCGCGCCGCACGACTCCCGTGCTACTTCATCACTCGACACGCAAGACAGCGCTCGAAATTTTGAACAACACGAAAAACAGAACCAAACCCATGAACGCAAACCCCAACCCCGCTTCACTCGTCACGCGAAGCCTTGCCACCCTCGCGCTGCTAACACTGTTTATCTGCTCCGCACGCGCCGGCACGCACGTCTGGAGCGGCCTCGGGGCGAACGGCAACTTCTCCAACGCGGCCAACTGGTCCTCCGGCGGCGTGCCCGTCGTCCGCGAGGCGAACGTCATCCTCGTCTTCCCGGCGTCGGCCGTGGACAAGAATGCCGTCCAAAATATTGCGCAGCTGGGCATCGACCAGATCATCATCCAGGGCGACGGCTACTTCTTCACCGCCACGGCGGGCAATGAATTTCTCCTGCGCGGCTCGGCGGCAGTGGACATCGAGAACCACACCAGCGCCGGAACCTATTTCGATGTCAGCGCGCCGATCGTGCTGAACACCGGCGAAGTCCTCATCCACGGCACCAACGGCACCGTTACCATCGCCAGCGCCATCAGCGGATCGGGCGCGCTGCGCATCGAAGGCCCGACGGTGGAACTCAGCGGCAACGCGGCGAACACCTACGCCGGCGCGACCACGCTCTACG
>CAMCCU010000382.1 GCA_945872975.1 Pedosphaera parvula Ellin514 | reverse complement strand
CACGTCATCGGGTCCAGCACCATCACCTCGGGAGTCGTCAGGTGGAGATAAACGTAGCCGTCCTTGTCGCAATCCCACGGGACGTCCTTGAGCGCCGCCACGGCGTTGCGCCCAGCTTCGATGCGAACTGCATCTTCCCGCTCAACCTCTGCGCTTGCCGCGACCGTCCCGAATGTCCGCACATTGGGTTCAAACGTCGGCTCGCCGTCTTTTGAGAAATAAACTTCAGGTTCGATCTGCGATGTTGACGCCGCAATGCCGGTAACTTTGTTTGCCTTGAGATAGGCGACAAGCGCGCCTGACATCAGAATCGGCCAATACCACCGTGGCACTCCGTCTTCAATCCTTCCGTTATACCCTGCCACCACAGCGATGTCCGATTTGGTGGTTCCGAAATGCTCGACCCAATCCCGCATATCGACCAAGCCTCCGCCGCGATTGTTGACATGCTTGTCGTTCATACCGACTCCGCGGCTGAGCAGCCGTTTGCACTTAGGGCACTGATCTCCGATAACTTTCAGAAGCCGATCTCCAATCATCTGTTTCGGCCGAACCCAAAAGACCCTCTCATCACCAGTCAATTTCTCATTCGACTTGGCAATTACGGCCTCCCCGGTCTCGACCTGATCACCGATGGCGTCTTGAAGTAGTTTCAGCACTCTACTCTTCACCACAAGCATCCCCGTGCTAACTCGGAAAACCTCCAACTTCTTTGTGACCGCTTTGCTAACAAGGAATGGTTCGGGAACGCAGGTGATGTCCGGAAACTTGCACGCACCACACAGCACACGTTTGGGAGAATTCAGTGGCCTACCATTTGCATCTTCATCCACCGACCATGCGAAGAGAACAGGTTCCAGAAAGCGAGCATGCTTCGCTTCTTCTTCGGTGGGTTTCACCTCGAAGAATCCACCAACTTTCGGTTTGGCACTCTTCACCTCCTTGTCGAACTGCTTGATGAGCTTCTCGAACTCAGTGTCGCCTGCCGGCATAGACATTTCGTGAGTCGGGTAGCCGTGGCATCCACTGACGATCCCTTTCAATAACTTGGGCTGATACGCCGCGAACATCTCCACGAGGCGTTTGTGCAGTTTGTCCAAATATGGAAACCGCGTCTCGGTTTGATACTTCCACGGCAGCTTGCCTAATGTGATTCTTACTTTCATGGCGTGCGCAGAGTTGACGCGGATGCTGAAACCTCGTCAAGCACAGCGAGTTTTCTGCTTCTGCATGCCCAAACACGCTCGCTCAAAGGCCGTTACTTCCCTCCCACTGGCAGTACCTGCACCGTCAGCGATGACGCAGCTTTGCCGCCGCGATAGACTCGCTGCGTCGCCTTCTGGAAATCTGCCGGCTTGGCGGTGGGGATGTTCACGAAGGTTTGCGGGTTGCGGTCCACGAGCGGGAACACTGAGTGTAGCCACCGAGGTGACGAGGTTGATGGTCCCTTCCATCCGAACGAGTGCGCCTCCTTACGTCGGCGGCTACGCCAGATCGCGCAGAGGCGGAGTCGCAGGCGGCGGTGGTTCGGATTCGCGTTCGGCGACGTACAGTTTCCAAAAGAGTTCCCAATAATCTTCCGCGAACGGATGAAGAGTCGGGTATCCGGGAATGATGGCTCCGCTGTAGGGCCAGTCGCGCTCGTGCTTCACCAGTTTCCCGCGGACGGGATTGGCTAGCGTGTAAAAGCAGAATTTCGCAAAGGCGTTTCGTCGCCGTTCTTCTTCGCGCAGGACATGGTCGTGCGCTTGGTGCTGCCATTCGCGACCCTTGCCCAGCGTTGGCTCCAAGTGGGTGCGGAGGAATTTCATGGCGTTCAATTGATCTGTCTCGCGCCGCAGCCCCATCCAGACGAGGTGCAGATGGTCCGGCATGAGGCAATAGGCAGGGCAGAAGAGATCTTCGCGGGCGGCGGTGTGGAGCAGGAGTTCCCGGAACGTGGCGTGAAAGGCGGGTGTGAGCCAGCCGCGGGCACGCTCTTCGAGCGTGTTGGTCCAAAAGATCACGGCATGGCCCTGGTAACGATGCCGTTCCAAGCGGGGCAGCTTTCCTTTCTTGCGCGGCGAATCCACGGCGGGTGTATGAAGTCACGCGATGGAATGGTCAAGAATCCAATACTGCCGTAGCCGCCGACGTGAGGAGGCGGACGGTAGCTACAGACGAGAGAATCCCCCTCCTCACGTCGGGGGCTACGGGCGGCGTTCTCAACGTGCGCCCGCTGGCAACACCCGCACCGTCAGTGACGATGCCGCTTTGCCCCCGCGATAGATGCGGTGCGTGGCCTTCTGGAAATCTTCCGGCCTGGCGGTGGGGATTTTCACGAAGGTTTGCGGGTTGCGGTCCACGAGCGGGAACCAGGTGCTCTGCACATGGATCATCACGCGATGGCCGCGGCGGAAGGTGTGGCAGATGTCGGGGATCTCGAACTCGATCTTCGCGAGTTCGCCGGGCTTGAACGGCTCGGGCTTCTCGAAGCTGTTGCGGAATTTGCCGCGAAACACGTCGCCGCGCACGAGCTGCTGGTAGCCGCCCATCGCGACGTAGGCGGGGTTCGGCTTCGGGTCGGGGAAGTCGCCGGCGTAAACGTCGATCAGTTTGATGACCCAGTCGGCATCGGTGCCGGTGGTGGAGACGTGGAGCGTGGCCGTGAGCGGGCCGGCGAAGGTGATGTCTTCTTCCAACGGTTCGGTTTCATACACGAGCACGTCGGGACGTGAGGCGGCGAAGCGTTGGTCGTGCGTCGGGTAGCCGCGCGGATAACCGGCGGTATGTTCCAGCGTGTAAGGCACGGGCTTGGCCGGATCGCTCACGTATTCGTCGAAGGCATCCTGCGCGTCGCCGGGCGCATTGAAGTTGAGCGCGCCTTTCGCGTGGAAGTAGAGCGTGCGTGGCGTGGCTTGCTTCGGCGGCCATGAGTCGAAGCGCCGCCATTGGTGCGTGCCGGTCTCGAAGACGTGCGCCTCGGCGGGCGTGTAGTTGGTGTCGCCCTTGAGGAAGCGGCGGAAGAAGGGGAGCTCGATTTTCTGGCGGTAGAACTCGGCGGTTTTCGCGCGGAAGTTCACGTCGCCGAGTTTGTCGCCATCTCCGCGACCCCAGCCGCCGTGCGCCCAAGGGCCCATGACGAGGACGTTGGTGATGCCGGGGTTCAGGCGCTCGGTCCAGCGATAGGTCTCCAGCGGGCCGAAGAGATCCTCCGCGTCGAACCAGCCGCCGACGGTCATCACGGCGCAGTGGACGTTCTTGAGATGCGGGCGGATGTTGCGCGCCTGCCAGTAGTCGTCGTAGGTCGGGTGCGCGAGGAATTCGATCCAGTTGGTGCCGAGATTTTTCAGCAGCTTCACGGAATTCGCCAGCGGTCCCATGCGCAGGAAGAAGTCGTACGCATCAGGCGTCTTGAAGTTGAAGGGCTTCAAATCTTCGTGCAGCGGGTCTTCGGTGCGCTGAGCGAAGTTGTAGAAGAACCCGAAGTTCTGCGTGAGAAAGAACGCGCCGTTATGATGGAGGTCGTCGCCCATGAACCAGTCCGCAATGGGTGCCTGTGGCGATGCGGCCTTGAGCGCGGGATGCGAATCGATCATGCCCATCGACGTATAGAAGCCGGGATAGGAGATGCCGAACATGCCGACGTTGCCGTTGTTGTTCGCGATGTTCTTCACGAGCCAGTCGATGGTGTCGTAGGCGTCGGAGCTCTCGTCGATTTCCTTCGCACGCTTGTTCGGATTGAACGGGCGGACGTGAACGTAATCACCTTCGGAGCCATAGCGGCCACGGACGTCTTGGGTGACGAGAATGAACTTATCGCGGGCCAGTTCGCGGAAGGAGCCGGACGGATCGCCGTAGTTGTCCGCGCCGTAGGGCTTCAGCGCATACGGCGTGCGCGTGAGCAGGATGGGCCACGCCTGCGAATCATCCTTCGGCACATAGACGCGCGTGAAGAGCTTCACGCCGTCGCGCATGGGGATGCGATGCTCGAACTTGGTGTAGTGTTCCGCGAGCCAGACGGCGTTGGTGTCGGGCGTGGTATCGGCGCTGCGGGCGGCGGGAGTGATGACAGCGGCGAGCGCGAGAAGAAGGAGCGTGGCAATGCGCGGAGTGAACATGCGCACGATCGTTACCGGAGAGGGCGGACGGCCTCCAGCCTAAGTTTGAGTAGAAACCGTGAGCGCGTTTCCGCCTGTGTGGGTGAACGGCTGCTCAACGATCGGGACGTGTCGGATCGCTTCAGTCAGCGACTGCCAGATCCATGTCGCGGGTGTAGTAAAGGATGCGGTTGCAGTTCGGGCAGGTGACGATCTCTTGATCTCCCTGGCAGCCCAAAATGATACTGCGGCTGAGTTGCATGTGGCAGCCGCCGCAGACGCCGTGCTGGATGCCGACGAGGACGTTCTGGCCCTTCTGCTTGAGCAGTCGGTCGTATTTGGAACGCGTGCTTTCCTCAATCACCTCGGCGAGTTCGTCGCGGTTGGACTGGAGTTCAGCGAGTTCCTTGTTGAGATTGCCTTCCCGCGCCCCGATGTCGGTGATGCGGCTGTCCACGACTTTCTTGGAGTCCGCGAGATTCTTGTTCGCTGCGGCCACCGCCTTCTGTGCCGTCTCGATCTGTTCCATCAGCTCGATCTGTTGGTCGTCGAGCGTGAGGATGATTCCCTTGCAGGTCGCAATCTCGTGTTCGAAGGCTTTGAACTCCTCGTTCTTCTTGGTTTGGAATTGCTGGATGGAGTACTTCTCGATCTGCAGCTTCTTGGCTTCGACATCTAGCTCCAGCTTCTTCCGGTCAGATTCGAGGTGCATCACCTTTTGCTTCGCGGCATCCAGGGCGGCCTTGTTGGAGGAAAGGCTGGAGCGGAGGGAATCGCGCTCAGGTCCGATGTGGGCGAGTTCGTCCAGCAGGGTCAGGATCTTCCGGTCGCGATCCTGAAGGATGAGAAGATTTTCAATGACAGGGAGCATGGCAAAAGTTGTTAGTTCGTGCGGGCAAAGTTATCGGCGTGGTTTCGGCAAGTCAATGCGGGCGATTGAGTGTTCAGTCTTTGGTCACCTTCAGCACCCGGTTGTTGCCGCTGTCCGAGATGTAGAGGGTGCCGTCTCGGTGAACGCAAACGCCGTGGGGCTGGTGCAGTTCGAGTTCGAGCGGCGGGCCGTCGAGACCTTTGCTTCCCTTCCTGCCGGTGCCCGCGAGGCGAACGATCTTGCCGTCTCGCGGCCGATACTGGCGGATGACGTGGTTCTCCGTGTCGGCGATGAGCACATTGCCATCGAGGTCGAAGCACAAGTGTTTCGGACCGTTCATCGTGGCGAGACGCGCATCGCCGCCGTCGCCGGTATTACCCTTCTGGCCGGTGCCGACCAACGTGCGAATCATTCCGTTCGTATCGACGAGCCGCAGTGAGTTGCCGCCGCGTTCCAGGATGTAAACCTGGCCGAGCGCATCGGCGATGACGGCGCGAGGATCGTTGAGCGGTGCCTCGACAGCCTTGGCACCTTCTAGCGGCACGCCCTTCGTTCCATTCCCCGCGACCGTGCGGGCGATCCCTGTCTTCGGATTCACGGCGCGGATCCGGTGGTTGTCGAGGTCGGCGAGATACAGCGTCTTGTCCAAGCCCAACGACACGCAGTAAAT
>CAMCCU010000381.1 GCA_945872975.1 Pedosphaera parvula Ellin514 | reverse complement strand
GCTCGTTGGGTTCGCGACACGCACATAGGCGCGACGCGCAGGCTTCATGCGTCCGGTCGTGGCCTTTGGGTTCGTGATGACTCCCCAGGCTCCAAGAACTTCGCTTTCGTCTCGTTCCTCGATCGGGATGTTGCGGCCGGATTTCATTTCCCAGTCGATCGTCGAAAGCGGAATGGCGACGTAGAACGGCACCCCGTGACGTTTCGCCAGCACCGCCTTGGTATAGGTGCCAATTTTGTTCGCGACTTCTCCGGTGCGGCCAAGTGTTCGATCGCTTCCTACGATGACCAGATCAATCTCGCCTCTTGAGAACAACAACCCGGCGGCGTTGTCAGCGATCACTTGGTGCGAGATTCCTTGCTGCGCTAATT
This sequence comes from Pedosphaera parvula Ellin514, assembly GCA_945872975.1. Lineage (GTDB taxonomy): Bacteria > Verrucomicrobiota > Verrucomicrobiia > Limisphaerales > JADJPG01 > JADJPG01. The sequence continues at coordinate 5,252 of CAMCCU010000381.1, read as the reverse complement.
CCCAGGCCGTCAACGTGGCCCCTTGCGAGCGAGGCCGGGTTTCGTCGCAGACGACGTGAAACTTCCGACCTGCGGCGTGCGCGGCGTAGATGGGCGCGGTGGCGCTGCCGACATCCACGAACGCCAGCCAGCCGGCATTGCAATGGGTCAACACCTTCGTTCCTGAGCGAATCAAGCTCGCGCCATGCTGCCCGATTGCGCGGCAGTGCTCGACATCTTCATTGGCAAACTCCTCCGCAGCCGCCAGCGCCAACGCCTGCTGTTCCTCCACGTTGGAGCCCGCCTTCATGTGTGCGCGGACCTGCCGCATGGCGTTCACCGGGTCAACGGCTGTCGGGCGTGCGGCATTGATTGTCTCGAAGACAACCTCCACATGCTTCACGAAAGCTTCGAGATTCTTCCCGCGAAACGCCCGTGCGCCCTGCGCAAGTCCGTATGCCGCCGTGGCGCCGATGGCCCCCGCGCCGCGCACGATCATGTCGCGGATGGCGGCGGCGGTTGCACGGAAATCCGATGTGGAGACAATCTTGAACGCGTGTGGCAACAGCCGCTGCTCGATGAGGTCCACGCGATTAGCGTGCTCGTCAAAAGTGACGGTGCGATAGTGTCGGGACTTGCCAGAGACGGTGACGTTCACGCGCGAAGCCTAAGCAACGGACGAGCGGGCGGGAAAGGAAAGTCTCCGATGGAAACCATCGTCCTGAAACAGAAAAGCCGAATGGGAGATCCACTCTGCTTTGGTGGGAAGTAAGAGCAGTAGAGAGATTTGCTACGGCGTATCCGGCTGCAGCGAGCCGAGCATCACCAGATGCTTCTTGAACATTGGTTCCTTCCGGAGGTTGACCAGGTCTGGATCCTTCATCAGCCATCGAAAATCACTGAAGCCGCGCGACACGGCCAACGTAAGGGCGGCGATCGCTTCATCCAGATGCTTCGCGAGCGAGTAACTGCAGGCGAGGTTGTAGAGCACGACCGGATCATCAGGCTGGATACGGGCCAGTTGCTCGTCGGCTTTCAGACCTTCGTCCAGTTTTCCCCGGCGGGCATAGTCGTCACTCAAGACTCGCCAGGCTTCGGTGAACTTGGGGTCGCGATGAGTGACGCCCTCCATGAAACTGATTTCGATATCCAAATCCCGCTGTTCCTTGCGGGTCAGCTTTCGTTTGGTGCAACTTTTGTTCAACATATCAGCGTTCAGACGCACGGTTGCGGATCGGGAGAACAGCGACACCGGCCGGCGGTGTGTCGCGAACGAATTTCAACTGCCCAATCTCGCCACGGTCTCGTTCTTGGAATTTTAATCGGCGTAAACGCCGGGTCGCTTTAGGCTTTTGCCGAAACTGATTATGAAATGCTTCGTCACAGGCGGATCGGGATTCATCGGCGCGAATCTCATCCATGAACTCGTCGCGCGTGGACATCACGTTCGCGCGCTGCTGCGTCCGGGCAGCGATGTTCGTGGACTGGCTGGCGCGACTTATGAATCTGTGGAAGGCGATCTCGGTGATCGTGCTGCGCTGGCCGGGGGGCTGCGCGGATGCGATTGGTGCTTTCACGTCGCGGCCAGCTATCATCTCTGGCTGCCGGATTACGCGCCGATGTATGCCGCCAATGTGGCCGGGACACGGAACGTCATCGAAGTCGCCGGAGAGGCTGGATGTTCCCGCATTGTTTACACGAGCACGGTGGGTTGCATCGGCCTGCCTAAGGTCGTCGATGGAGTGCTGACGCCCACGGATGAATCCACTCCGGTCTTCGAATCACAGATGAGCAATCACTACAAGTTGTCCAAGTGGAAAGCCGAAGTGGTGGCGCGCGAACTGGCGGGCAAGGGACTTCCCGTCGTCATCGTGAATCCGAGCGCACCCATCGGACCGCGCGACGTCAAGCCGACGCCTACGGGCAAAGTCATCGTCGATTTCCTGAACCGCGAAATGCCCGCCTACCTCGACACGGGTCTGAACTGGGCGCACGTCCGCGACGTCGCCGTCGGCCACATTCTCGCGGCCGAGAAGGGGCGCTTGGGCGAGCGTTACATTCTCGGGAACGCCGAAGGCAATTGGACGATGAAGGATGCCTTCGCGGTGCTGGCGGAAATCACCGGACTGCCTGCTCCGAGGTTTCAAGTGCCCTATGCCGTCGCCCTCGCGGCGGCGTATGTGGATGAAACGATCTCCCGCTTCACGGGCAAGTCCCCGAAAGCCCCTGTCGGCGGCGTGCGGATGGCGAAATACAAAATGTTCTTCAATCCTGCGAAGGCAATCCGAGAGCTGGGGCTCCCGCAAACGCCGTCGAAGCAGGCGCTGGCTGATGCGGTGGAATGGTTCCGCGCACACGGCTACGTGAAGCGTTAGGCGCGAACTGAGTCTCTACGCCGTTGGTGGGAGGCGCAGGGTGCTTTCCACGGGAACGATGTCCGACAAGGTCTTGCCAGTCGTTCCGCCGCTGAGCTTCAGCAGCTTCTCGCCTCCGGGACGAACCATCCGTTCATAGCTGCCGACCGCGTCGTTGTAGGCACTGTTGGCCCTTTCCAGGCCGGCGCGAATCTTCTCGAAGTGCTCCGTGAACTTGGCCACGCGGCTGAACAAATCCTGGGCGGCCTCAGCGATGGCGCGGGCGTTCTCCGTCTGCGCGTGCTGCTGCCAACTGACGCTCACGGACCGAAGCAGCGCGATGAGCGACGCCGGCGTGGCGAGCATGATCTGTTTGTTCGCCGCCCAGATGATGAGGTCGCGGTCGCCTTCCAGCGCCGCGCTGAAGAGCGATTCCGCCGGAACGAAGAGCACGACGTAGTCGAGCGCGTTCGGGAACTGGCGCGGATAATCGCGATCCGCGAGAGCCTTGATCGTGCTCTTGAGTTTCGCGGCGTGGTTGGCGAGTGCCTCGGCGCGTTTCACCGGATCAGCCGATTCAACAGCGTCCAGGAAATCCAGGTCCGGAACTTTGGCATCCACGATGATCAGCCGGTCGCCGGGGAGCTTCACGATCAAGTCCGGCTTGCTCTCGCCGGACTGGGTTTGCTCGCTGAAATCGCAGTGAGCGCTCATGCCCGCCGCCTCGACGACGCGTCGGAGGGTCTCTTCGCCCCAGCGTCCGCGCGCTTGATTCGAGCTGAGCACGCGCCGGAGCTGCAACGTTTCGTTGGAGAGCGACTGGCTTTGCAGGTTGAGCGTTTCCAGGTGTTTCTTGACCTCGCCGAGCGTCGTGGAATGCGCCGTCTCGCTCTGCTGCAACCGTTGCTGGTAAGTCTTGAGCTGTTCCTCCAGCGGCTTGACCAGTGTGGCGATCGCTTGCTGGCGCTGGGCTAGATCGCCCTTCGCGGTTTCCTGGAACTTACCAAGCGTCTCATTCGCAAGGCGCAGAAATTCTGGCTGAGTCTGCTTCAGCGCCTCGGCGCTCAGCGCCTTGAAGGCCTCACGCAGGTCCGCGATGGCCTTGTCCTGCGCCGCCTTGGCTTCGACGAGCGTGCGTTCATGCACCTGGCGCTGCTCGGCGACGAGCTTCTCCGTGGCGACGTGGCTGGCTTCGGCGGCGGCGCGAGCGGCGTTCGATTGGTTCAGCTCGTTGCGAACTCCGGCGAGCGAAGTCTCGCGCTGGGCGAGTTGCTGGCGAAGCTCGTTCTCCAGCCGCGTGTCAGCAGGCACAGCAGAGGCGCGGCGAAGCGCGGCCAGCCAGCCGATGGTGCCGCCGAGGACAGCGCCGATGGCCAATCCCGTCAGGATGTAGATCGCCGGGCTCATTTCGCGAACGACTAAAAGTGCGCGATGACTTCAATCTCCACCTGCGCGCCGCGTGGCAAGGCCGCGACTTGCACGGTGGAACGCGCGGGGAAATCGGCGGTGAAGTAGCGGGCGTAGACTTCATTCATCGCCGCAAAGTCCCCGAGGTTCACCATGAAGACCGTGGTCTTCACGACGTTGCTGAACGAGAGCTTCTGGTCTTCGAGAATGATCTTGATGTTCTCCAGCACGCGCTCGGTCTGCGCCTTGATGTCGGCGGGCAGGGGGCCGGTGGGATGCGCGGGATCGATCGGGATCTGGCCGGCGCAGAAGAGAAGGTCCCCGACGCGGACGCCGTGGTTATAGGGTCCAAGTGCCGGCGCGGCATGGGCGGGCTTGATGATGGTCTTCGTCATAAAGATTGGTGGCCGATTGAATATTCCAGAGCTCGCTGTTCGCTTACTTCGCGCCCGCTTCCTGGGCTGCCTTGCGCTTGGCGAGCGCGGAGCGGAGGAACATGTCCGGCGGCGCCTGCTGCCAGGCGGTGAGCCACAGGTCGCCGAGCATCTGCGACGCGCGCAACATCTGGCCGGTGATGAAGTCGTGGCCTTCCTGCGAGAGTTCGCGACGGGCGGAGAGCTTGCCGGCTTTCTCCAATTCGTAGAGCGGCTCGACTTGCTTGAATTGTTCCTGGAGGAAGTTCACGACGGTCGGGAACAAGTTTGCGCTGGCGGCATTGTTCGGCCCGCCGACGCTGGCGGCGGGTCGCAGTTTGCCACGGAGCTTGTCCGCGCTGACGCCGAACTCCTGGATGTATCCGCCGTCGATCCAAGAATGGATCGAGTAATTGGTGGAGTAAGCCTTTGGATTCGGGCCCACCCAGCCGTGGTGATGCTTGGTGCTGTGGAGCGGCTGCGTGCCGTCGCCGATGAAGTGGCCCATCACGCCCATGATGTAGATGATGTTCTCGCGGGAGTTGGCGACTTCCTCCGGCGTGCCGGCCAGCTCGTATTCCTTCAGGTAGGAGAACGCGGACTTCAGCTTGCCTTGATACTCCGCGATGGTCCATGGGAGGAACCCGATCAGCGCCTTCGTCTTGTCGGAATCCTTGAGCGGATCAAAGGCCGGGAAGTTCTGTGGATTTGCGGCGCGACCATTCGCCAGCTGGACGGCGAACTCGTAGCGGAACTGGCTGAGCTGCGCGACGTCGAGCTTGGCGGGCTCGAGGAGTTCGAAATCGAAGTAGTGATCCGGGCCGTTGCAGTGCTTGAGCGCGAGGTCGGTGGTGTTACGCCAGCGGTCGGCTTCGCCTGCGAGGAAGCCGATTCGTTCGCGGGCCACAGGTGCCTTGGCAAACGCGGGAAAGTTTGCCGGCAAAGTATCGAGCGCGAGCTGGTTGATGAGCCGGTGGCCTTCGTAGTCCCAGGCGCGGACGTCGGAGAGGGTGGTCGTGGCGAGCGCAGCCAGAGCGAAAATTCGGGCGAGTGTGGTCTTCATCGTGGTGAACAGATTCAGTGCGTGTTGAGTTAAGAC
>CAMCCU010000380.1 GCA_945872975.1 Pedosphaera parvula Ellin514 | reverse complement strand
TTGTTCGGCAGGAACACCACGCCCGCGTGCCGGATCGACACATAGCGCATCACGCCGGAGGAATCGTTGTCGTCGTTGCCGCCGAAACGGTTCACGAACTGGCCGTTGATCTCCGTTGCTGAGGGCAATCCCTCGAACACGTCATACTTGGGGCTCGCCCCGGCGCCGGCGATGTCGCTCGGCGTGTTCAACACGGACTTGCCCAGCAACACCACTCCGCCCCACAGCCCGCGCTGGAAAATCGGGAGATCGTCAGGGTCGGTCACGTCGTCCGCTTCCGCCGTGAAAATAACAGGCCTCGTGCGCGTCCCGTTCGCGAAGATTTTGCCGCCCGCCGTCACGATGAGGCAGGAGGTGTTCGCATCCGTGCCGGGCTTGCCCTTCACCACCGTGCCCGCTTCGATGGTCAGCGACGCGCCGTTGAGCACATACACAAAACCGTTCAGCACATATTCGTTCGTGCCGTACCAGGTTGTGTTCGCCGCAACGGAGCCGGATACCTGCACGGTGTCCGCCATCGCGCCCTGTGCGCCGAGCAGACACGCGGAAAGGCACAGGGCCTTCAAGGAGTGTTCAATAGATTTGTTCATAGATGTTAGTTGTATGTTTAAGGAACGGTGTAATCTCATCACGCCCTCATGACGGTCTCATCGCAACCAAGTGACAATCCGGTGAAACGCACCCCCAAGGTGGGAAAGCCCCGGCAAAATGGTCGTAAATCAACGACCAGCAACTACACGGCGATGGCCGGAAACAGGCAGATGGGTGGGAAATGTATGATAACCAACATCCAGGACGCACACCCCGCAAATCAAGGCGGCCGCTTGATCTTTCGAGGTCCAGACCCTGGAGCCGCTTCCTTTTGCGGCCAGCCGACAGAAACCTGCGGAAACTCTTACTAGCTCCTACTTCTTCTTCGGCCGGAAGACATCCACCGCGACCGGCGCGTTGAACTTCATCCCCGTCAGATTGGCTTCACCGACGCAGCTCGCCTTACGGAAGGCTGCCAGCGTAGGCAGGCCGTCCCGATGCACGCGCACGCCGATGGCCGTGTCGCTCTCCAGCAGCTTGAAGGCGAGGCTGCGCCTGGTTTGTTCCGGGTGAACCACCAGCACGGTCACTTGATGGAACTCCAGGACTTTCCCCGGAGGAGTCGAGCGCACACACGCCGGCTCAAAGTTCGTGACCAACCCAGTGGCTTTCCCTTCCGTCGCATCCCATTTCGACTGGCTTGATTTTGGGGATGACAGAAACCGGGCCGTCACTCCGGCCTTCGGCGTTTGCAGCGTCCATTCGTCGCGCACAGCATCATGACCCAACCCTGGGGGAAACCAATACCCGGTCCCCACAAGCGCGGGCTCCGTCAGGGAAACTTCATCCAGGACAATAACCAGATCCGGTTCAATGCAGAGGAAACGGCGTTGGAACGATTTCAGCCCGGCAACATTCGTCGCGGACAGGTTCACACTGGTATATTGCCACTCGCTGCCATTCACGAACGGACCAATCTGAAAGGAGCCGGACGCCCGCCTAAAGACCGCCTTGCCATCGAGCCAGAGCTCCGGTCGCGAATCCTGTCGCGAAAAGGGTGCGCCCAAGAGCTGCTCGCCAAATCCGTGCAATTGGAGCGACCCCGCCTCAATGCCAGATAAAGTCAGCCGAACATTCCCCGCGCGATTGGTGAGCCCGACGAGAGCGTTGGCGGGCTGTTTCGATGCGGCTGCATCGAGTGGGCCGCCGTCATTCGTGGCACATGAAGGCAACGTGGCCAGCCCGGCCAACAAGAGAATCGCGAGCGTTCGTGTCATAACGCACCAAGCCTAATCAAAACTCGTAACTCAGCGAAGCTCCGAAGCTCATGCCTTTCTTGTAAGACGAGTAGATGAGACTGCTGGTCTCGCCATAGGTGCGTTTGAAGGTTGGGTTCAGCAGGTTCCTGGCGGCAAATTTCGCAGTCAGGTTGCGCCCGAGTTTTTGCGACAAGACGAAGTCCAGCCCGGGAGCCGGCTGCTCGAAGACGTCTTCGGTGGCAAGGCTGGCGATGATGATCCGCGGACCCGAGACGTTGAAGATCAAACCGGCGCTCGTTCCTGAAGACGGGTTGTCGTAACTGAAGTCCAGATTGACGATATAAGGGGACTGGTCATAGAGCTGCCGGGTAGGTTCAGCTCCGGCAACCAAGGTCCGCTTGACCGCGTAGTCATCGGCAGCCAGGTCAGTTTCCGACCAGATCAGTGACAGATTGCCGCCCACGCTGAAGACGTCGAGGAGCGGGTCGATGAAGGCGAGGTTCTTGCGGCCTTCGAATTCCACGCCATAGACATTCGCCTTCTTATTGTTGTCGAAAGTGATGAGGCTGCCTGAGACATCTAGGTATTTGCTCTCAATCGCATTCTTCAGATCCTTGTAGAACAGGCTGACGCTCAGGATTTCTCCAGGCTTGAAGAACCACTCCCAGCGCAGGTCGTAATTCTTGATCGACGTCATCAGCAAGTTCGGATTGCCGTCCAGAATATCGTCCCGGACCGGGTCATAGCTCCGGTAGGCCGCCAGCTCGCGGAACGACGGCCTTGCGATCGTCTCGCTCGCATGGGCCCGCAGATTCATGTTTGTGCGAATTGCCCAGATGAGACCCGCAGCAGGCAGGATGTCCGTCTGCGCAATCTTCGAATCGTTCGTGGTCAACCCGGTCACGGCGCTCGCCAGAGTGCTCTCCGAATGAACACTCAGGTCAGTGCTCTCGACACGGACGCCACCCACCAGCCGGAGCTTCTCCGTAAGCGGGGCATCCAGCATGAAGTACGCTGCGCGAATACCGGATTCCGCATCGTAGGTACTATCACGAAGCTGTTCGAGGTACCGGTTCCAATTGAACGTCACGCTCCCACTACCATTCGTCACTGCTGAGTAGCCAAGATTCTGCGCCGTGAGGTAGTCATTCGGATTCCCATTGAACGGATCGATACCCGAATAGGAAATGGCACGGTCAGTAAAGGTTCGCTTCGAGAAACTGTCGAAGGCACCCAGCTTCAAAGTCCCCTCGTCCAAGTTCCAGTTCCGGAACGGCACAGTCAGATCGATCTTCTCATTCCGATTGTTCTCATCGAGATCACGGAAATAACGAGTCGGTTGTTTGGGATCGGGTGTATTACCGCGGCCGATGTCGAAGGTTCCCCCCTGCCCTGAGTAGTTGAAGAACCTCACGTCCGGCTCCAACTGGCTCGTCGTCGCCAGCGCAGCCAGCCAGTCAAATTTGATTCCCGAATCCTCCAGCAGGGCGTGCGATCCCTTCAACTGATAGGCCTGCAAATTCCGCTCGGTCCAGATGAGCCGGTTGCGATAGTAGGTCTGGCCCGCATCGTCCTCCAGTGTTCCTACCTGCTGCTGCGCGACTTTCTCACTGTTCTGGTTGTATAGGAAATTGAAGCCGACCTCATGTCCCTGGCGCAATTGGTAGGCGAGATTGACCATTCCCGACCAGTTGACCGTCTCCGTGGACTTCGCATCCTCGTAACTGCTGTTCAACTCCGCGTTACCGTTACCATCCGAACCGTACCGGCCCGTCTCGCCATTCTCGTACGACGCAAAATCGCGGCGATAAGAAAAGGAACCAAACACACCGAACGGCAACCCCAAGAGATGCGAGGTGTCCCCAGCGCTGATTCCAAAATTATGATTGAGAGGGGACGCCTTTTGGTCTGGCGAGAACTGAGCTGTCCCAAGTGATTTGGTCAAATACTCCAACTCATCGGCCTCCGCAAAGCGCTGATCCCGAATCACAATATTTGCCGGTGTGTTCGGGCGCGGCGCGCTAAACGGCCTGTTCGGGAGGTCAAGACCCGGATCAGCAACGGCACTCGGCAACGTACGCGTTCCGTCATCCATCCCCGCCCAGTCCCGACCGCCACCGTCGTAGGTGCGGAACGTATCGTTCAAGTTCGCCTGCGGATTGTAGGAACCGCCAAAGGAAAAGTTGGAGAACGCCTTTTCGGGAAATGACTTCGTGACGATGTTGATGCCGCCGCCCGTGTAGCTGCCCGGCTGATCCGGCGTGAAGGTCTTCGCCACAACAACTTTGTCGATAATTTGCGACGGGAACAAATCCAGCGGCGCCGAGCGGCGATACGGGTCGGGTGACGGAATCTCCGCGCCGTTCAGCGTCGTGGTCACGTAGCGGTCACTCAGCCCACGAATGACGGCGAACTTGCCGTCCACCACCGCTGCGCCGGAAACCTTGTTGATGATCGCGCCGGCGTCCGACACACCGGTCTTGGAAATCTGTTCCGATCCGAATGACTCGGTGGCGGCGGCATCCTTCGAGCGCTGCACGAACAGTTGCTTGATGTCGCTCTTTGGTGCGGCGGATTGGAACAGCGGGCGCGGGATGACCGGCTTTGGCGGTGGCGGTGGCGCGACGACCTTGGCCGGACCTGATTCGCCCGAACCCTTGCCCTCGGTGGATGCGCCTTTCGTCTGAGTCCGCGAATCGGCAAAGAAGCTCTCTCCTGCTGCTGCCGGTGCGTCCGAGGCGACAGCGCGACGGGAACCTCCGCCACTCTTGGGAGCCACGCCCTGGTTGATCGGAGGCAGTTTCGACGGCGGGGGTTGCCTTGTTTCCGGCGGTGGCTTGGGCGGTTCCTTGGCTTTGTCCTTCTCAGAACGGACAGCCTGAAGTCCTTTGCGGATCAGCTCCTGGCCCATCTCGGTAGTGGACAGCCAGAACAGCAGGCCACCAATGACCACGCCATGCACCACGACGGAGATGATGATGCCTGTCCGGTCTTTATGTTCTCTGCGTTTTCGTTCCATCGTGGCGTTTCGCCGACAGCGGCGAGTTAGATCGATTCGGTCAGGAGCCTTACGGGTTTCCCGATTTCAGAAAGGAGGTGAGTGGAGATTCTTACTTGGATCCGCTTCCCTCAGTCGCAAGGCCGACCTTGGAAATGTTGGCGGAGATCAGCACGTCGAGCACGCCGACGATTTTCTGGTAAGCGATGCGGCTGTCGCCGCGCACCACCACGTTCAAGTCCGGATCGTCCTTGCGGAACTGCACCAGCGTGGTGAGGAGCTGATCCTCGGTCATCTCCACGGCGTTCAGGAAAATCTTTCCCGAGTTGTCCACCGTCACGTAGTTGGTCTTGGCCGCGGAATCCTTTGGACGCGCCCCGGCGGTGGGAAGCGTGATGTCCATGTCGTTCACCGGCGGCGCCGTGGTGAGGATGAAGATGACCAGCAGCACGAACGCGAGGTCGAGCAACGGAGTGATGTTCAACTCGGTCAGCTCGTGCTGCTTGTTGGCTGAATACTTTTTCATGCGTCAATGCGGCGGTATGAAGTGGAAACAGTCCGGCTCAAACGACCGCCGCCTGATCTTTCTCTTCCGCGCGCATCCGCTTGAGGGCGTCCGCGATTTCCTCCGACATCGGGCGGTTGTCCACGTAGGCGTGCTCGATGGAGGTGGCGAATTCCGTGACGAAGTTATCCAGCTCCTGGGTGAGCGAGCGGATCATGGTGACCATGTAGTTGTAGGCGAACATCGCCGGGATGGCGACGAACAGCCCTACGACCGTGGCGATGAGCGCGCCGGCAACACCGGGGGCCATCGCCGTGAGACTCGCCGCCTGTTTGAT
>CAMCCU010000379.1 GCA_945872975.1 Pedosphaera parvula Ellin514 | reverse complement strand
TCCCGTGACGCGCTGTTGATCTGGGAGAGAGTTTCATCCACCTGCCGGACCTTTTCCCCGATGGCCCGGAGACTTTCCTCGACGCCAACGACCTTGACCTGCACGTCCCGCAAATTCTTCGAAACCCGCTGGCTCACGGCGACCCCCTGCTCGCTCTTGCGCAAGGATTCCTCGATCTTGTCCGTCGATTCCTTCGCGGCAGTCGCGCTGCGCTGGGCAAGGTTGCGAACCTCATCCGCGACCACCGCAAAGCCCAGCCCGGCCTCACCGGCACGAGCGGCTTCCACGGCAGCGTTGAGCGCGAGAATGTTCGTTTGAAACGCGATCTCATCGATGGTCTTGACGATCTTCGCCACCTCGCGGCTGGCCACGCTGATGCCGTCCACAGCGGCGCACATCTCCTGGCCGCTGGCTTGAATTCCTTCGATGGCCTCGCCCATCACGCGGATGCTGACGCCGCCCGCCTCGGCAGCCGCGCGAGCCTCGTCACCCAATTGCTTCGCGCGTTTGGTGTTCTCCGTATTGCGGGCCGCCATGCTGGATAGCTCTTCGAGCGAAGCGCTCGTCTCCTCCAGCGACGCCGCCTGCTCACTGGCGCCCTCCGCCAGATTCTGGCTGGCTGAGGATATCTCCGCCGCCGCCGCGTTCGTCTGCTGCGCGCCAGCGGACAACGCTTCAGATACCATCTCAATCGGGCGGACAATGGATCTCAGCAACAGCCGCACAACAACGACTCCAAGGACGAGGCTCACGAGGCCAGCAATCAGCGTGACGTTCGACAGCTGAGTGACCCTTCTTTGGATGGAGGAGAGCGATGCGTCCAGCTCCTGCCGCTGGGCTGCGACGAATGGCTCAAGCCCGCTGTGAAGCGCCTCGGCCGCGGCATCAAACTCCGCCATCATCTTGTTGCCAGCCTCAGGACCGCCCGCCACGTAAGCGGCTGCCATGTTCGTCCCGATTTTGTAGAACGCAGCGAAGTTCTTCTCGATCTCCTGCACTTGCTTCAGCGATTCGGCCGCTTTCTCCTGCTTAAACATCTCGCGAAATTTGTTCAATCCCACGACAAAGGCCTTCTCGTGTTCCTCCGCTTCCTTGAACCCGCCATCCAAACCATCCTTTCCACGAGTCGCAGAGATGTCCTGGAGAAATTGCTGCACTTGCGCGACATCGAGCTTCATCCGCCAGCCGACGTCATAGAAAGCCACGGACTCCTCGCGACTCAATTGGACGCTGTCCTTTACGGACCGGGTGACGAGGGTGAGCACGCCAGTGAGCAACAAGAGCACGGCCAGCGGAATGACCTGGGAGATGATGAGCTTGGTCGAGAGAGCCATCTTTGTTGGAATTTTCATTCGCGATAAAGTCCGGTCAGAAATCCTTGAACTCCGTGCTCATCGGGATGGCGGCCTCCTTTCGCAATGCGTCGTCCATCCGGGAATTTCCGCCCGGGCGGCGGGCGGGCGGTGCCGCTGCGTCTGCTCCGAATAACGTTGCCGGCGCAGTTCGCGGCGGAGCTGCCTGTTTCCACGGCGCCCCAACGGGCTGGGACGGCGATGCCGCCGGAGAGCCACTGCCGACTCCCACCAGTTTTTGCAGGTCTTTTAAGGACTCCTTCACGGATTCCGCCTGGGCATTGAGCTCCGAGGCGGCGCTGGCGCTCTCCTCCGCTCCGGCTGCGTTGCTTTGCGTGACCTTGTCCATCTGGGTCACCGCGATGTTCACCTGGCTGATCCCCTGCGCCTGTTCATCCGACGCGGTGGAGATCTCGGCCACGAGTTGATCCACCTCGCGAATCTTTCCAGCGATTTGCTGGAGTCCGGCTGCCACTCTTTCACTCACCACCACACCCTGCTGGCTCCTGGCAATGGCGGCTTCAATCTTGGAGGCGGTTTCCTTGGCGGCCATGGCGCTGCGCTGGGCGAGGTTTCGCACCTCATCGGCCACGACCGCGAATCCCGCACCCGCCTCGCCCGCGCGCGCCGCTTCCACGGCGGCGTTGAGCGCGAGGATGTTGGTTTGAAAGGCAATCTCATCAATGCTCTTCACGATCTTGGCGACGTCATCGCTGGAGGTCTTGATCTCCCTCATGGCCGTCTGCAGTTCCTGCACGTCGGACGCTCCCGCGTCGGATGCCGAGCGCGTCTCTCCGGCGATGGCCTTGGCCTTCTGCGCCGCCTGGGCGTTTCGTTTGACCATGCTGGTCATCTCCTCCAGGGAAGCGCTGGTTTCCTCCAAACTGGCCGCCTGCTCGCTGGCACCCTCGGCCAGCGACTGGCTCGCTGCCGCCACCTGGCTCGAGGCGGCCGCCACCTGGTCGGCGCCATCCGCAAGCGCGCTGCTCGTCCGCCGGAGAATTCGGTTGATGGCCCTGATGATCCAGAATGCGATCCCAACCCCGAGAAGAACCGAGCTTGCGACCCCGATGATTATCCCGCGGATGGAAGTGGATACCGCAGCGCCAATCGCCTGGCCGGCTTCATGCCCGTGCTCTTTTTTGAAATCAACCAGCGCTTCGATAGCCTCCTCAAACGTGGTATATGCGGGCTGAAGTGTGCCACGGAACAACTCGATGGCCTCCTTGTTCTTTCCTTCTTTGCTCAGGGCGGCAACCTTGATGTAAGTCGAGGTGTAATGGGAACGCGCCTCAATCATCTTATCAAATAATTCCCGGTCTTTGACCATCGTGATGGTACCCTTGTAATCATTCGTCAGTTGATTGATCAGAGCTATGTTCGTCTGGCTCAATTCGGCCATCTCGGCCTTTTCCTGGGCGTTCTCAGTCAAAGCCCCTCTCAAGAGAAAAAGACCATTCTCCTGAGCCAAATCGAGCATGCTCCCCACGATGACGACGCCAGGCAGGCAGTCCTTGGTGATCCTCGTCTCGTGACCTCTGATTTCTACGAGGCGCTGATAGGCGAACCCGCCCAAGCCGAGGACGACAAGAAGGGTGGCGCTGAAGCCGAGGATAATGCGTTTTCCGATGGTCATGTTCTTCATGAGGGTGTCGTTGCAGTTGTTTTCGCGAACAGGAAGTGGAGCTGGCGTCCGCCTGTTTCAGGCGGCCTGCGCAGTCTGGGTCAGCTTCTCCAGCGTCTCGCTGGTGAGCACGCAATCGATGTCCAGCAAGGTCTTCACCTTGCCCCGGATCTTCGCCATGCCGAGGATGTAGTTTGTGTCCAGCTTCGAGCCAAAGTCCGGCGTCGGCTCGATCTCGTTCGCGCCGAAGTTCACCACTTCCTCCACGCCGTCCACGATGAAGCCCATGAACGCGGAGGCGGCGGAGGCCGTCTTCACCTGCACCACCACGATGCACGTGCGCTCGGAGGATTCCGCATTGGCGAGGGCGAACTTGATTCGCAGATCGACAATCGGAACGACCTTGCCACGCAGGTTGATCACACCTTTGACATAGGGCGGCATCTGCGGCACCGAGGTGATGTCCATCAACCGGATGATCTCGCGCACCTTCAGCACGCTGATGCCATACGATTCATGGCCGAGCGTGAAGGTGAGGTATTTGCCGGCGTTGGAAGTGGCCGCTGCCGTTTGGAGTTCTGGAGTTGAGGTAGCCATATGCTGTGTGTTCGAAGTTGAAGGTTATGTCGCTAAATTGGTCCGTCACCGGTTCATGGCGCCTTGGAGGCGTGCATCTCGGTCTTGAGCTTCACGAGGGAGTTCACATCGAGAATCAAGCCGACGCGGCCATCGCCGAGAATCGCGCCGCCGGCGAGAGAAGGATTCCTCTTGAAGGTTTCACCGAGGTTCTTGATCACCACCTCCTGCTTGCCCAGCAGCTGGTCCACCTGCACGCAACGATCCGCGCCATCCGACTCCACCATCACGATGATGCTCTCCGTCGGATCTTTGGATTCCGGCACGACATCGAAGTGCTCATACAAGCGCAGCAACGGGCTCAGGCGCCCGCGCACGTTCACCATCTCACCCCGCTCATGCACGGTGGACAGCATGTCGGCCGTGGGGCGGAACGATTCGCGCACCGACAATGTCGGCAGGATGTAACGCTCGCCCCCGACGCTGACGACCAGGCCATCAATGATCGCGAGAGTAAGCGGCAACGAAATGGTGAAGACCGATCCGTGACCCAGCGTGGAGGTGATGTCGATCTTGCCGCGCAGCTTGTCGATGTTCTTCCGAACAACATCCATGCCCACGCCGCGCCCGGAGATGTCCGTCACGACCGCCGCCGTGGAGAAGCCAGGGGCGAAGATCAGGTTGAAAATCTCCTTCTCGGAAAGCTGTTCACCGGGCTTGATGATTCCCTTCTCGATCGCCTTGGCGACGAGACGTTCCTTGTTCAAGCCCGCGCCATCGTCCCGGATTTCGATGACGATACTGCCGCTCCGGTGGAAAGCGCGCAGGACTACCGTGCCTGAGGCCGGCTTGCCGTTGGCGACCCGGACATCCGGCATTTCAATTCCATGATCCACCGAGTTACGGACCATGTGAATCAGCGGATCGCTGATCTCCTCCACAATGGTTCGATCCAGTTCCGTATCTTCGCCTTCCAGCACCAGTTCCGCCTGCTTGCCAATCCTGGCGACGGTATCGCGCACCAGCCGGGTCATCTTCTGGAACGTGGCGCGAATCGGCACCATGCGCATGGACATCGCCGTGCGTTGAAGATCGTTCGTGATGCGGCCCAACTGCGCGAGGTTGCGCGCGAGCTTCTGGCTTTGCAGCGACGCGAGATCCTTGTCCTGAGCGATGAGCGACTGGGCAATCACCATCTCCCCGACAAGATCGACGAGGCTGTCGAGCTTCAGAGTGTCCACCTTCACCACGGCGCCTGCTCCCGCCTTGGCGGCTCCCGAATCCTTATGCACTGCAGCCTCCGCCTTCGCGGGAGCAGACGTCGCGCTCACGACAGTCGGGGCCGGAACTGGTGTGGGTGCGGGAGAAACGGTCGCCGGGGCCGAAGCAACCACTGGAGCCGGAGCCGCTGATGCCGCAGGGACTGGATGACCGCCCGCTGGCGCTGCACCCGGGCCTTGGATCAAGATGCGAACACGGGCGAGCAGCGCCTGCGCAGGAACAACAATCGGCCCATGCGGCTTGCTGCCGGAAACTTGCTCGGTCATCTCCGCGATAAATCTTTTGAGCGTATCGCCACCTTCGAGGATGACGTTGATGATCTCCAGATTGACCGCGAGCTTGTGATTGCGCGCGAGATCCAGGAGGGATTCCAGCTCGTGCGCGAGGTTCTTCATGGGAATCAGATTCAGGAAGCCCGAACCGCCTTTGAAGGTATGGAACGCCCGGAAGATGGAGTTCAACGTATCAGCGTCCTTCGGATTCTCCTCGAGCGTCAGCACGCCCAGCTCGATGTTCTGCAAATGCTCGGCGGACTCGTTGATAAACTCGTGCAGCAATTCGCCATCGCTCTCGATGTTCATCACGAGCGGCTCCTCCGGTGGCAGGACGGACGAAGACGGTGATGCGGCCACAGCTACCGGAGGCGCACTGGCGCTGGCAGCAGCGGGAGTATAGGCGGGCAATGGCGGCAGCGGCTTGCCGTCCTGCGCCAGCGTCAGGGCATGCTGCATCCAGTTCACCCACACGCGAAGGTGTTCGATCTGAACTGCATCGAAACACGCCTTCTCGAAGGCGCTGTCCACGACGTTGCGGGCTTGAGCCAGTGCCTGCGGCAACGGTGAAAGCAG
>CAMCCU010000378.1 GCA_945872975.1 Pedosphaera parvula Ellin514 | reverse complement strand
TGAACACCGGCATCACCGCGACGATTGAAGTGCAGGGCGATGTCTTCGAGATGGAAGATCAGCGCAACTGGAGCGATGCATCCTTCAAGACCTATTGCACGCCGCAGTCTCGCCCGAAGCCGCACGCCGGCGCCAAGGGCGATCGCGTCGAGCAGTCCGTCACGCTCTCGCTCAGTGGAAAAGTCCGTCCCATTCTGCCAGTCAACGTGGGCCGTCCGCCGCAGCTCTCCATTGCGACGACGCCGGTGCATCCGCTGCCGCCGCTGGGCTTGTGTGCGGCCAGCCATCAGCGCCCGCTCAGCGCGCGTGAGGTCGAACGGCTCAAGGCTTTGCGTCTCTCGCATCTCCGGATTGATCTCAATCTGAGCGATGCAGGCTATCCGTCCGCGCTGGAACGCGTGGCGAACGAGGCACGACAGATTGGTGCCGGGCTCCATGTGGCGCTGGGCTTTGGTGCTGACATCGAGGCGCAGTCCATCGCACTGCTCGAAGTGCTCCGGCGTTTGAAACCATCCATGCTGCTTTGGATTGTCCTCCACGAATCGCAGAACCCGACGAGCGAAGCCATGGTTCAACGCGCGCGCGGCGTGTTGCAGGAATACGCGCCGAACGTTCTCTTCGCGGCGGGCACGCGCGACTTCTTCACCGAGATCAATCGGGATCGTCCGCCAGCCGGCAGTGCCTCGTCCGTCTGTTACTCGAACAATCCTCAGGTTCACGCGTTCGATGAAACGACGATGATCGAAAACCTCGCCGGGCAGTCTTACAACGTCGAGACGGCGCGGACCTTTACGGCGCGACCGGTGGTCGTGTCACCCATCACGCTGAAGATTCGTGGCAACGCGAGCGCGCCTTCCGAAGCCCTTGGCATGACGGAGTTGCCGGGGGACGTGGATCCACGCCAGCTTTCGCTCTTCGGCGCGGGCTGGACGATCGGCAGCATCTCGCGGCTGGCGGCGACCGGGTTTGCCCACAGCCTGACTTACTTCGAAACGACGGGCTGGCGCGGGTTGATGGAGACCGAGGCAGGATCGCTTTTGCCGTCCGCGTTTCCATCGGAACCCGGAATGGTTTTCCCGCTGTATCACGTCTTCGCGGACATCGCGGAGTTCGGCCACTGCCAGGTTTATCCCACGCACTCGACGCATCCGCTGCTGGCGGACGGCTTGACGCTGCGGGATGCCGCCGGACGCCGCCGCGTGCTGGTCGCGAACTTCACGCGCGATGAGCAGGCGCTGAAGATCAAGAGCGGCTCGGGGACGGCGCGCGTTCGTTACCTGGACGAGACCACGGCGACGGAGGCGATGAAGAATCCGGAAGCATTTCGATCACTCGCGGGCGAAGTGGTTGAGGCGGTGGGCGGCAAGGTGGAGCTCAAGCTTCTCCCTTACGCCGTCGCGCGCGTGGACCTCAGCGAGTAAAGGCCGTGAATGGGTAGCCGCCGAGGTGACGAGGCGGATGTTTGACCTTCAACCGTCTGGGAATCCGCCTCCTCACGTCGGCGGCTACCATTTTCATACACGCGCTAAGGCAGCCGCAAGATCTCCGGACGCAGCCAGCCGATTGATTGGCCGGGCATCCGGGAATCGATTGAGTCAGCGACGGGTTTCTCGCGGTCCACGTGTCCATCGCAAAAGAGGACATTGGCCTGTTTCTGATGGCGGAAGTGGGCGTTGGGATAGCCGCCGCCTTCATCCGAATCCACGTAGTAGAACTCCTCGATCATCGGGTGGTCGGGAGAGGCGGGCGCTTGGAAATCGTTCACCTGTGCGGCGTCCGCCATCAGGACAGTGTCGGCGGGGCGCACGATGCGGCTCGTGCTGATGGAGCGCTGGCCGAGGTGGAGGTTGTAGCCGTAACCGTAAGCCGCGCCGCGCGCCTTGTATTTGTAGAGCGAGTTCTTGTAATCGAGCGACGGACAAATCTCGACGCCCTTGCCCTGAAGATACGGATACAATGCGCCGAGGCTCGCATCGAAGTCCCGATCACCTTCCGCGCCGGGCTTGATCCAGCCGAACCAATAGAGCCGTCCGCCGTTGGTCGCGCCGATCTGGTAGCGGAAGGTGAAGTCTTCGTTCTCGGCCCAGAACATCTGCGTGGCGAGCCCGAGCTGGCGGAGGTTGTCCACGCATTGAATCCGGCGCGCGGCGGCTTTGCCCTGATTGAGCGCAGGCAGGAGAAGCGCTGCGAGGATGCCGACGACCGCGATGACGACGAGGAGTTCCACCAGGGTGAAGCCACAGCGCTGGCTGTGTGGCGTGTGTCGGGATGCAATGGTGGGTTTCATGGTCGTTCGGCGCGGACCCGGTAGAAGAACGAAGTCTCACTGGACGCGTTGTCGGTGAGCGCGAGCGTGGAGCCGGTGCCTTGGACGGGGCCGGCGACTGGCGCCCACTCGGACATGGTTGTGCTGCGTTCCAGCGAGTAGGACCAGTTGGATTGGCTGAGGAATCGGGCGCGCCGGAGTGAGTCGGTGATATCGAGCTTGAGGCTGGCGATGGGCGGGGCAGGGAGGTTGAGCTGAATATTGTCCACCGTGCCGTGCGCGAGGACGGAGCCATGGAACGCTGCTGGCCCGGTTTGGATCGCGTCGCTGTAGCTGATGATGGCGAAGGTATCGACGCGGAAATCATTCTTTCCGATGAGCGACAGGTCCGCGAGGGCGTTGCCAGGTGACATGCCGAACGGCGCTCCGTTCCGCGTGGCGACGGTCCGCAGCAATTGATTGCTGGCGGTGTAGTGCAGCGCGATGCGGAAGGTGTCGCCCGTCGTCAGGGCGAGCGGGAAATTGTGCGCGGGATAGATGCGGTTGTTCGTGGACACCACCACGGTGGAGAAGGTTTCACCCAGCCCGGCGTCAGGGAAATAGTCGAACTCGACGACGTTACGGATGCCATACATGGAATTCACGCCCGTCCCTGCGAACGAATTCGTGCGAGTCGCGCTGGCGCGGTTGAGGAGGCCGATTGAGATCTGGAATTCCTGTGACTTGCCCGGCGTGGTGCCGACAGAAATGTCGCTGAGACGCACGTCGAAGCTGAAGCTGAAGTCGTCGGCCTTGGTCAGCACGGTTCCCAGCGGAAGCGCGAAGAAGCTGTTCGTGCGTGAGGAGTCCCAAGTCACGTCCAAGTTGCGGTTGGCTGAGTTCCAGTGGAACAAGGACGAGTCGCCAATGCTCTGCCATCCGCGCGCAGCAGGATCGCTGGCGAAGTCTTCCTGGAGGACCGCCGCCCCGAGGGGCAGGGCGGCGGCCAGCCAAAGAAGAATGCCGAACGCGGGAAGCATTGGGTTCATGTCCGTGCGATGGGCGTTGCTTGAGACCGATTACTTCTTGTTCTTCCACCAGTGCGGCGCGCGAGCGACAGCGGAGAAGCCATCAACCTCGGTCTTGCCACTGATGACGTCGATGCGGATGAAGCGGACCATGGGCAGCCAGACGCGGCGGCCTTTGGCGTCCACGGCCCAGGAGATGTCGTAGCTGGCACCACCGGCGGAGCCGTCGTAGAGGCCGCGAATGTCATCCAGCGTCGCGCCGGCGAAGTTTTCGGCGGCGAGCTTCGGATCGACGGGCACGTGGAAATCACCGGTGCCGTCGGTGGGCGGGAAGCCATCGACATTGGGAGCGAGCGCCGGGTTGAGGGCGTAGAAGTGTTTTCCGTTGAAGCTCACGGACACGCGGGTTTCGCCCGTGCTTTCGGCGAAGAGCGAGCCGTCGGTGGCGGGAGCGCCGACCCACTCGTAGGTGGTCAGGTCGAAGTCATTCGTGATGATGAAGCCGGAGTTCCCGAAGATGATGAAGTCCAGCCCGTCGATGTTGCGCGGGTGATTGAGGATGGGCTTTTGCAGGCGGATGACGAGCGAGCCGCCGGCGCCGATGGAGACGATTTGGTTCGTGCCGTAGGGCGGGTTGAACGGATCAGTGGCTTCGCCGTAGGGATTGACGGTGGAAGGCTCACCGAGCACGACGGCTGGGTGAGTGAAGTTCGGCGAATAGCCGACGCCGGGATCGTAGCTGACGACGCGGTCGCCTGACGCGGCCGAGGCGATGGAGGTGCAAACAACGCTGGCGAGGGCCAGGAGGAACGAGCAGGTCTTGAGCATGGGACTGGTCTTTCATTCATTGTCCCGCCGGAACGACGGGACGGGTGTTGGAACTGAGGACCAGTGCGAAGCCTGAAAACACAAAAGCCTTCAAACATCCGCAAACGGAGAATGAAGGCATTCGACGCACCCTGCTGACAACAGATCGGCAGGAGCTGGCCTCATCCTTCTCTTTGACGGAGAAGTCGGGCGCGTCATAGACGCAACCCTGACGAGCGCAGCACAACCGGTATCCTGACTCCGGGCTTAAGCCTTGTTCCTGCCTTCCCGATGGTTTTATCATCAGTGGCGTTTCCCAAACCCCGCTTGGCGGAAGGTGGGTGAAACTTGTATCCCGTTACAGTGGCGCAACCGTCCCCGATTTTCGCGGGGTTCCCTGACGTTGAGCTGCATCTTTGCCGGATACTTTTGGTCGTATCCGATCGTTTTCAAAGAACGGGACTGTGTTAAGTTCGGGCGGTTCAAATGCCAAGCATATTGTCGGGAAATATTTTTTGGGCGCGCTGGATTGCGCTGTGGCTGGTTCTGGCCGGACTGCTGGCGGATGCGGCTGCGCAATCTCCACGCGTCTCGCGCCTGAAGGATGGCACCGCCTATCGGGAGGACCGCATTCTGATCATCCCCAAGGCGGATCGTGCTGCATCGTTGGGACGGTTTCACAGCCAGAGCCGCGCGAGGGTGAGGAAGATGTTTCCGGGCATGGGAAACATTCATGTGCTGGAGCTGCCGGCGGGAGTTTCCGCGCTGGAGATGGTGAATCGTTACCGGCAGAGCGGCGAGGTGGAGTCGGCGGATCTGGACATCGTGCTGACGGCCTGCGGGCTGCCGGACGATCCTCGACTCGTGAACGGGGAGCAGTGGCATCTGAATAACTTCGGCCAGAGCGGAGGCGTCTTCGGTGCGGACATGCACGCAGCGGAGGCGTGGGACATCCAGAATTCTGCGAGCAACATCATCGTGGCGGTGATTGATTCCGGGATTCGCCGGACGCATCAGGACCTGGCCGCGAATCTCTGGGTGAACCCGGGTGAGATTCCCGGCAACGGCATCGACGATGATCACAATGGGGCGATTGATGATGTCAACGGAATCAACACGACGACTGCGACCCCGACCGGGACTCTGACGGATAATTTTGGGCATGGAACGCACGTCGCCGGAATCCTCGGCGCGGTTGGCAACAACGGTATCGGTGTCAGCGGTGTGGCGCGGCGCGTGAAGATCATGGCGTGCCGGTTCCTGGATGATGGGGGCAACGGGTTTGCCAGTGACCTGACGGAGTGCTTGGATTACGCCCGCACGAACGGGGCCAAGGTGATTAACTGTAGCTTTGAGACGCCGGGACCGATCAACGGAGGCCTGTCGAACGCATTCTGGCGCTTGCGCACCGCTGGCGTCGTGGTCGTCGCCGCCGCTGGTAACAGCAGTTTGGATACGGATGTCGCTCCCCGCTATCCCGCGTGTTTCGAGATCGACAACATCATTTCCGTCATGGCCTCCAGCCGGAGCGACACCTACCTCGGTTACAACTACGGCGCGACGACGGTTGATCTGGCGGCACCGGGATGGGAGATCCTTTCGACCTACAATCGGT
>CAMCCU010000377.1 GCA_945872975.1 Pedosphaera parvula Ellin514 | reverse complement strand
GCAATCCGCCTAATGCAGATGCGGCGGTAACATCGGAGAATTTGCCGGAGCCGAGATTGCGAAAGAGCCGGTTGCCACCCACGCCGGTGACGAAGAGATCCACGAGGCCGTCGTTGTCGAAATCACCGAGCGCCGGCGCCATGCCGTAGAAGCTCACGTCGAGGCCGGAGCCGGCGGTGACATCCTCGAACTTGCCTTTGCCGTCGTTGCGATAGAGCGCCATCGCGGACGGTTTTGCCGTCTTCTTCGGAGCCCAGGACCAGTCCGTGCCGTTGATGAAGAGCAGGTCCGCATCGCCGTCGTTGTCGAAATCAAGGAACGCCACGCCGCCGCCCATCGTCTCGGGCAACAGCTTGTCGCCATACGCGCCGCTGTAGTGAACGAAGCTCACGCCGGACGCCGTGGTCACGTCAGTGAACTTCGCCACCGGAACTTCCGGCGTCGTGCGAGCCGGGGTGGTTGGTGTGGTGATGCTCGTCATCTGCACCGGTTTCGCCTCGGGTTTCTTGCGCAGGGCGAGAAATGCTCCGCCGCCGAGGATGAGAATGACGACGAGCGCGAACAGCGAGCGGCGGAACGCGCGGCCGACAGCGGCATCATCTACCTGAACCAATTCTTCTTGGTCGTCGGGACGCGGGTTCCGTGGGTTCTTGTCAGAGGCCATAGGGAAATCTTTCAGCTAAGCGGAGCATGAAGTCAGAAGTCAGGTAAGACCGTCATTTCGCAGCGGCACGGGTGACACCTGCATTGCCGGTCGGTTTCGTGTCAGCGAGCCCGGGCGCGCCAGCACGTTGCAGCGAGTAAATTACGATCGCTTGCGCGGCGTGGTCTGCGGCGGGATCGGCGCGGCGCGCAACCGTCACGGCACGATCGCGGGCATTGTCGTCCACGCGGTAACGCTCGTGCAGAGCACGATGCTCGGCGGCGAGCTTGGAATCACCCAGCTGCTCATGGATCAGCGCGAGGTTGTAGTGCGCCGGAACGTTCTCCGCATCGATGGAGAGCGTCTTCTTGAAACGCTCGATGGCCTGGCGCAGGAAACCTTCGCGCGCCGCCTTGTTCGCCTCGCCGCGCTCCATCTTGGCGCGTTCAAAGAGCGTCTGGCCCAGCTCGTTGATGACTTCGTAGTCGCGGCTGAAATCGAATCCACGCTGGTCAAGTTCGGGATAACGGTCTTCCAGAATGCTGCGGAACTCGGTGATGGCCTTGTCGAGATAACCATTCTGTTTGTTCACGAGCCCGTTGAACCACGCGACCGTCCAGCGCGGCGGCAGCGGGTCGAACTTCGCGGCGCGTTGCAGCGCCTCGACGGCGTCATCAAGCCGGCCTTCCTTGTAATAAACGCGTGCCAGATTCACCGGCCCATCGAACCGCCCGAGCTTCTCCACTTGTGCGAACGCGTGGCTCGCCTGGATGAGTTCGCCCTTTTCGCTGCCGCGATCGCCCTTGTTCAGCAAGCCGATGCCGTAATCGTTCCAGCGCTGCCAAGGAACGATGGGCGAAGGCGGATTCGTCACCGCGACTGTGAGGCCGTCGATGGGGAAGGTGATCCTGTCCTGCGCGATGAGGCGGATGGGCAGATCGTTCGTCACGCGGAAAGGCTGGCCGTTGCTCCAGCCGGGGGCGTACACGTAGTTCATCATGATCGTGTCGAACTTCCGATAGTTCAGCTTCACGTCGAACGTCAACGGCGCGGTCACGTCCTCCGGCACGGTGAACGAGTAGTGAACGACGTAGCCGGCGCCGGGCGGAATCTGGTTGTTGTAGAGCGGCGTGAAGATGTTCTGCGCGTTGCGGCGGTCGATGCGGTTGCCGTCCTTGTCGAGCATGTAAACGTTCACGAAGTGCGACCACGGATCGACTTCCTTGAACTGCCCCATTCCGCCGCTGCGCGCGACGACACGTCCGCCGCTCTTGCCTTCGACGTCTACCCAGATTTCGTTTGAGTCCACCGTGCCCTGCGAGAACGGATGCGCGACGCGCAGCGTGCGCAACACGACTTCGAGCAAGTAGGTCTCGCCGCGCTTGAGTGTTGGGACGGTCGGACGCAACGGCGCGACGAGCGCGCTGTCGATCACGCCACCTTCCTTCACGCCGAAGATGTCCACGCGCAGCGAGTTCGTGCTGAACTTCGCGTGCTCCGCCACGATGTCATGATCACCGCGCAGGTGCGGCAGGGCGTTGTTCGCCGACGGGAACAGATGGTCGTGGATGAAGCGCTGCGACTTGTTCGTGGGATTGAAGAACTGCGCCGAGAAATCTTCCGAGGGCTTCAGCGGCATGTGACAGTCGTTGCAGTTCGCCTCCGCTTTCGGCGGATAGTAGAACGACCGCGCGCCGTGACCAGCACCGCTCAGCAGGAAGGTGTCGTAGTGATTCTGGCCGCGAAGGAATTCCTTGTAGTGTGTGACCTCGAACGGCAGCCCGACTTTGTGGCAGGTGGAACAATACTCCTCGGTCTTCATGAACGGCTTGAGGAAAGTCTTCTTGTGGAAGTCCGGCTTCGCCTTCACGAGCTGGTTGTTGATCCATTGCAGCGCGGAGTTCGAGCTGTACGCGAACGGATAATGAATCGGCTCGTCGATGGTATAAGCCGCGTTGCCCGTCGTGTCGTTGATGTGCGTCATCGCGTGGCAGGCGGTGCAGGTGATGCCCGCCTTCGCCGTGGGATGATTGTGAATGTCATAGTTCGGATCATCGAACGCGCCGCTGAGGAACGGCACCACGTCATGGCAACCGGCGCACCAGCGCGAGGACTTCACATGACCGTCTCGCTTCAAGCCAGCCTGACGGGTTTCGTTGACGCTGAAGAGGTAGATCGGGTTATTGAACGAGCTGAAATGATGCGAGCTGTGGAACCAGCCCTTGTAGGCGTCCTCGTGGCACTTCATACAATAGTCGTCCATCATCAGCGTGCTCGCCGGGATGAAGTTGCCGCTCGCCGTTCGCACCTTCGACGGATGGAAATACTTCTCCCCTTCCTTCGATCCAACCTGGTTCTTCTGCGGATGCGTGGAGTGGAGCATCACGCTGCCAAGGACCAAAGCCGCCATCGCTCCGCTCCATCGCAGGCCGATGGCCCACTTGATTCGCGGACCCGCCATCCGGTGGATGATGTAGAGCCACACGGCGAGAATTGGCGTGATGACGTGCGCCCAATAGATCGGCTGGCGCAGCACCGGATTCTTGATGCTGAAGAAATCAAAGCGCATCAGCGCCACGCCGGTGAAGAGCAGCGCCAGGCTGATGAAGAACAGCAGATAGCCCACACGCACCGCGCGACGGTTCGGCCGGTCGTGGGAGTTCTTGACGTGGATCGCGCCGAAGATGACCACCGGCAACACCATCAGGAGACCGAGCACAAGATGCCCGCCAAACATAACCATGTAGAAATAGTTCTGGTAGGTCGTGTTCGGGTCGCCCTTGAGCCATTCGAGGAAGGTGATGGCACCGAGGTAAACCGAGTTCGCGCTGAGAACGGCGAACAAGCCGAAGATGGCGTAGAGCAGCCAGCGCAAGCGCGGTCCGACGGCGCGGACGTACTTCTTTCGTTGCGGTTGATTCGGCGAAACGTTTTCGTTGCTCATTCGTGCAGCGCAATGGCGCTCGAAGGGTTATCGGAATGTCCGGTCAGAGGATTATCCTACTCCACACATCGCCGCCGCCCAGCTCCGTGGGGCGAGCTGCTGGTTTTCAGGGGTGACCTGCTAAATCCCAAACACCAACCTCAAACATCCAAGCCGAAGCATCATCAGTTCACCAGTCGCCAGCCCTTGGAACGCTGTGCTTGAAGTTTGAGATTTGGATCTTATTTGGTGTTTGGATCTTGGTGTTTGGGATTTTGATCTGCCTCACGGTTCAAACCGCCCCCGCCACATCGGCGAACCCAACCACCCGTTCCTCGCGAGTCCGCAGGCTCTTGACCTTCACCTGCAACGCGCCGTCCGCCGTCCGTTCGATGCGCGCCGTGTTCGCTGCGTTCAGCTCCATTGCGCGCTTGAACTGCTTGTCCGCTTTCGACGGCGTGAAGGAATACTCCACCACCTTGCCCGCGCCGCGCAGGTCCGTGATCAGCTTCAGCGACTCCGCGCGCAACGTCTCATCCTCGATCAGGCAGAACACGTCCACGCCGGCGTCGAACTTCGGCAACAGCCCGCGCGCCTTCAGCAGTTCCAGCAACACCACGTCGCCCATGCCAAAGCCAATCGCGGGCAGATCCACTTTGCCGCCGCTCATCAGCTTCACGAGATTGTCGTAGCGACCGCCGCCCGCGATGGCGCGAAACTCGCCCTTCTTGTCGAACGCCTCGAAGACCACGCCCGTGTAATAGGCCAGCCCGCGAATCACGTTGTAATCGATCTTCACGAAGCCGCCGAGGCCGCGCGCCGCGAGATTGTCCAGCACGCGCTGGAGTTCCGGCGTCGGCTGGCTGGCGGCGATGAAGCCCGTCACGTCGTCGTAGTTGAAGCCGAGCTTGTCGAGCTTCGTGCGGCTCACGGCTGGATCTTCACGCTCCAGCTTGTCGATGATTTGATAAAACTCGTAGGCACGCGCCGGATCATCTCCGCGTTCCGCGTTCTGCGTTCCACGCTGGTAAAACTGTTGCCACGCCTGACGGCTGCTCAGGCGGATGACGAAATCGTCCTCGGTCAGCTTGAGCGCGCGCAGCGAATCGATGAGCAGAGCGATGATCTCCGCGTCCGCCGCCGGATCGTTCTCGCCGATGATGTCCGCGTTGAACTGGAAGTGCTCGCGCAGGCGGCCCTTCTGCTGGCGCTCGTAGCGGAAGAGCTGCGGGATGGCGAACCACTTGATGGGCTTCTTGTAGGCGCGTTCGTGCGCCGCGACCATGCGCGCCAGCGTGGGCGTCATCTCCGGACGGAGCGAGATGCCGCGCTCGCCCTTGTCGATGAAGTTGTAGAGCTGGCCCACGATTTCGTCGCCACTCTTGGTGGTGAAGAGTTCGAGCGGTTCCAGCGGCGGGCCGTCGTATTCGCGGAAGCCGTAGCGCCGCGCCGCGCCGCGCCAGGCGTTGAAGATGTAATTGCGGGCGTCCGCGCTCCACACATCGGTGTGCGGGAGCGGCTCAGGATAAAAGTCACGAAAGCCAGGTAGTCGGTCCATAAACGGCGCGAGGCTGAAGCTCAAAGCTCAAAGT
The DNA here is from genome assembly GCA_945872975.1 of Pedosphaera parvula Ellin514. Taxonomy (GTDB): domain Bacteria; phylum Verrucomicrobiota; class Verrucomicrobiia; order Limisphaerales; family JADJPG01; genus JADJPG01. Next base: position 537 of record CAMCCU010000377.1, on the reverse strand, counting down.
TCAAAGCTCAAACATTCCCTCGGATGCGCATGGGTTAGGAGATTTGGTAAAATGTGATTTGATAGTTCACCAAGTCGTCCTGAAAGGAATCATCGAACATTACTTCGAACCGCTTGTTCGGGAACTGCCAAGCCAGCTTCACTTGGTATATCTCACGCAGGATTTGTCCCAAATAGAGAAGCCGATCGCGGTTGATGTCTTCACACCCCATGTATTGAATGCCATCAAGGTGAAAATGATTCATGACAGCTTCAATGGTTTTTCGCCCTTCCTGGCACTGCTGCTCAAACCCTCGCAGAGACTCAACGGAAAATCCTTCCCGCAGAACGTATCCTTCAAACTCGGTGAATCGGGGCCAGAAAAGAGTGCTGTATCCAACTGCGAGCCTGAAGTTGCCTTCACATTCTACCCATGTTTGGACATCAACGCCTTTGCCGTTATTCCAATCGCGCATTTCAGGGATCAATTCGTTGAAATCGGTCATAGGCATGTCAGTCCTTCGATAAAAAAAGGGCGCTCACTGCGAACAGGAGCGCC
>CAMCCU010000376.1 GCA_945872975.1 Pedosphaera parvula Ellin514 | reverse complement strand
TATTCCTACACGTATCGCGACTGGGTGATTCGCTCGCTCAACGAGGATTTGCCCTACGATCAATTTCTGGTTCAGCAGATGGCGGCGGACCTCCTTCCGTTGGGCGAGGACAAACGGTCGCTCGCCGCGCTCGGGTTCCTGACGCTGGGCCGCCGGTTTCTGAACAACCAGACGGACATCATTGATGACCGCATTGACGTGGTGACGCGCGGCACGATGGGGCTCACCGTGGCCTGCGCCCGCTGTCATGATCATAAGTTCGACCCGGTGCCGACCAAGGATTACTACTCGCTCTACGGCGTGTTCGCCTCCTGCAACGAGCCGGGGGAAAAGCCACTGCTCGGAGCGGCGTCGATGCCGAAGGAGTATCCCGAATTCCTGGCCGAACGAAAGAAGCGCGAGGATGAACTGGAGAACTATCGCCAGTCCAATGAGAACGATGTGCTTACGAAAATTCGCGGCCAGGTTGGCGATTACCTGCTCGTGATTCACGAGGCATCCGTCTCCGATGAGGAGAAGAAGGAGGGTCTGGTCCGCGAGCGTAAACTGCAGCCGTCACTTTCCCGTCAGTATAAGAAAGCGATCAAAGACTGGAGCGCGAAACCTCATCCGATCTTTGCGCCGTGGTTTGCGCTCGCCGCACTGCCGGGAACGAACTTCGCCGCGCGCGCGAAGGAGACGATGGCGAGTCTCACTGCGGCCGGATCGACGAATGTCATCAACCCGGTGATCGCGGAGCGACTGTTGTCGGGTGAAACACCGGCGTCGCTCAAGGACGCCGCGGGCCGTTTGAACAAGTTGTTCGCCGAAATCGATCTGGAGTGGCGCACGTTGTTGACCAACACGCCAACGGCCAAAGCTCTGGCCAATGAAGACCACGAGGCGTTGCGCCAAGTGCTTTACGCAGCGGGCACGCCCATCGTGTCGCTGGATAGCGGCGAGCTTCAGCGCTTCACCGATACACCGGTGCAGCAAAAGATTCGTGCGCTGAAACGCAAGGTGGACGAGCTCGATGCGATGCATCCCGGCGCTCCGCCGCGTGCGATGGCGTTGCTCGACAATGCTTCGCCGATGGAGCCTGTTGTCTTCAAGCGCGGCAATCCCAGCAATCCGGGCGACAAGGTGCCGCGACAATTTCTGGAGGTCGTCGCCGGTGCGAACCGGAAGCCGTTTGCGAAGGGGAGCGGGCGTCTCGAGATGGCGGAGTCCATCGCGAGCAAGAGCAACCCTCTGACGGCGCGCGTTTTCGTGAATCGCGTCTGGATGTATCATTTCGGGACTGCGTTCGTCAGCACGCCGAGCGACTTCGGCCTGCGGTCCGATCCGCCGTCGCATCCGGAGCTGCTCGATTATTTGTCGGCGCGTTTCATGGCGGATGGTTGGTCCATCAAGAAGCTCCACAAGTTCATCATGCTCTCCAGCGCGTATCAGCAGACGAGCGACGACCAGCCGAAGGGCGCGAAGCTGGACCCGGCGAACCAGCTCTATTGGCGGATGAACCTGCGTCGGCTGGACTTCGAGGCGATGCGCGACACCTTGCTCGCGGTGTCGGGCAATCTTGATCTGACCCAGGGCGGACGCGGTGTGGAGATGACGACGGAGCCGCCGACGGTCCGGCGAACGGTCTATGGCTTCGTCGAGCGCCAGAATCTGCCAGGCTTGTTTCGCACGTTTGATTTCGCGAGCCCGGACGCCACCAGTGGCCAGCGTTTCAGCACCACGGTCCCACAGCAGGCGCTCTTCCTGATGAACAGCCCGTTCGTCGTCGATCGGGCGAAGGGACTTCTTGCGCGGCCTGAGATCAAGACACTGAAATCTGAAGAGCAGACGATTCAACACCTTTACCAGATCGCTTTCCAGCGCGCTGCAGACAAGGACGAGGTCAAGTTGGCGCAACAGTTCATCGCGGCGCAAACGGTCGCGGCGGCGCCAGCCGAGGATCCGGCGTGGAGCTATGGCTATGGCAATTTCGATGAAGCCACGAAACGAATCGAGAGCTTCACGCCGCTGCCGTATTGGACCGGTTATGCGTGGCAGGGCGGTACGAATCTGCCGGACGCCAAACTCGGTTGGGTGATTCTTAACGGCGATGGCGGCCATGTGGGCAACGACCGGAACCACGCGGCGATCCGACGCTGGCGCGCACCGCGCGACGGGGCGTTACGCGTGACGGGCGAGCTGAATCATCCAAGTGAGAAGGGCGATGGCGTCCGCGCGCGCATCGTTTCCAGCCGCAGCGGTTTGCTCGGTGAATGGACGGTGAAGAACAACAAGACGTCAGTGAAGCTTGATCGAGTCGAGGTGAAAAGCGGTGACGTGATCGACTTCGTGGCGGACTGCCGGCAAAGCGTGGAGTTCGATTCGTTCCATTGGTCGCCGATGGTGAAGATGATTTCTGAATCCTCCGCCGTTTCACCAGACGGCACGCGCGAGTGGAATGCGAAGTCGGACTTCAGCGGGCCAGCTAAACCGGCTGAGAAACGCACGCTCAGCCCGTGGGAGAAATACGCCCAGGTCATCCTGCTCGCGAACGAATTGATGTTCGTGGATTGATGGCGTTCAAGCGGACGCCATCCAGAGCGTCTTCGCTTTTCTCCATTCTACGAGCAGTTCCCGCAATCGTTGTACCGGCGGAGAATCGTCATGCTCCGGCCAGGCGAAGACGAGCGGGACCGTTGTTGCAGGAGTCAGCGGGATGAACTTCAATGCGGACGAGGAGTGAACAACCGAGTCTGTCACCACGCCGATTCCTGCGCCGGCTTCCACGTAGCTCAACACCGTTCCAATCAAGCTTGGAGTATGGGCGAGCCGTGGTGTGAAGTTGGCTTGCCGGCATCCTGCTAGAACGGCGTCGTGCAAGCCCATGCCTTCACGTCGCGCGAGGACGATGAGCGGTTCGCGTTCCAGCGCAGTCCAGGACAGGGAACGGCGTTTGGCGAAAGGATGCGTCGCGGGGACTGCTACTCCCAGCGGTTCCTCGCGCAGGACAATTGTTTTTAGGCCGAGTGCTTCGTGCGAGAGCACCGGCCGCGTGAGCCCTGCGGAGAGGCGGCCTTTGGAGACCATTTCCCAGACACGTTCTGGCGTTCGCTCTTCCAAGTGTAATGACACGAGGGGAAACCGGCGGCGGTATTCGTGCAGGAGACGGCCGAGGAACGGCGCGGTGGGCGGTCCGATATAGCCGAGGCGCAGTTCGCCATCCTCACCTGCTGCCGTGCGACGAACGCGCCGCATGGCTTCCTCCCAGCGTTCGAGCAGCACGCCGGCTTCGTGGAGCAAGGTCGCGCCGGCGGGGGTGAGGCGGACGTGATGTCGCGAACGGTCGAGCACGGGTACGCCCAGCGTCGCTTCAATTTCCTTCACGGCGCGGCTCAGTGCTGGTTGGGCCACGCGCAGTCTTCGAGCCGCTCGTGAATAGCTCCGCTCTTCGGCGACGGCCTGGAAGTAACGAATGTGCCGCAGGTCCATGATTCTGGATGGTGATGCCATCACGGCATCACGCTCATAGCGAGATTATATTTCCGTTCATACGGTGGCCTTGGCAAAATCGAGTCATGTCCAATCTACAGTTGGCGGTTCAGCTCTTCTTTCAGGTCGCCGTCATCCTGGCGTTCTGCCAAATCGTCGGCCGCATCGCGCAACGACTGGGACAGCCCCAAGTCGTGGCGGAAATGATCGCCGGCGTGCTGCTGGGGCCGTCGCTCTTCGGCCTCTTGTGGCCGGAGCTGTCGCTGAAGCTTTTCCCGGCGGATTCGATGAAGGTGTTGTTCCCGCTCTCACAGCTTGGTCTGGCGGCTTACATGTTTGTGGTGGGACTGGAGTTCCGCATGGACATCGTGAAGAAAAAACTGCACAGCGCTGTAGCCGTTTCACTGGCCGGAATGGTCGTCCCCTTCATTCTGGGCGCGGGTCTCGCCTGGTACTTTTTCCACCATACATCGCTCTTTCCACAGAAGACTTCTCTGATGGAAGCGATGATTTTCTTGGGGGCGTCGATGTGCATCACGGCGTTCCCGATGCTCGCGCGCATCATTCATTTCAAGAAGCTCGCGGGCACGACCATGGGTACCGTGGCGCTTGGAGCGGGCGCGATCGATGACGCGGCGGCGTGGTGCCTCCTTGCTGTAGTGCTGGCCAGCTTTGATGACAATATCAGTCACGCCGTGGTGAATATCGCGGGTGGTATTGGTTACGTGTGCCTGGCCTTGTTCGTCATCCGTCCGCTGCTCGCTCGCTGGGCGCGGGGCATTGAAGGGAGGGGGAATCTGTCGGATCGCGAATTTGTGGTCTGCCTGATCCTTATGGCGTTGGGAGCGTGGTTCACGGATCTCATCGGGCTGCACGCTGTCTTTGGAGCGTTTATCATGGGCGTCGTGATGCCGCGCGGTCTGGTGGCCCAGGCATTGATGGATCGGATTCAGCCGCTGACGGTGGCGTTGCTCCTGCCGCTTTTCTTCACCTTCTCTGGCCTGAATACTCAGATCGGACTTCTGGATTCGGCTTACCTGTGGCAGATGGCTGCGCTCGTTCTGGTGGCCGCGATTGGTGGCAAGGGTGTGGCGTGCTGGCTGGCGGCGCGCGCGACCGGCATTTCAAATCGCGAAGCGCTGGGCATCGGCACGCTGATGAATGCACGCGGCTTGATGGAGCTGATCATCATCAACATCGGCTTGCAACGAGGTGTCATTTCTCCAGCACTTTTCGCCACGCTGGTCATCATGGCGGTCATTACGACCTTGATGGCGTCGCCGATTTTTGAGCTGTTGGTTGCCCGCTATCGTCCCGAACCCGAGCCTGAGCCTTTGAGCTCTCCGACACCCAGGCTGTCATGAGCACACGAAGACATTGACCGCCGCTCCGTATTTATCAGGCGGAGCGCTGTCAGTAAATCAACGGAATACCCACACTCATCCTGCAAAGTGGTGGAGGCGGCGGGAATTGAACCCGTTTTAGGGGGTGTGATGACAACCGTCAGCATCACCGCACTACCACGCTTCTAACCAATGTTCACAGGTGTTCCGTGAAGGTTCAAGTTCTTCATGCTCACTGCCGTCAACGTGCGCTTGAGTGCAGAAAAGAGCGTTTGAGCTGGCAACAATTGGCAATTTTTCAGACCCCCTCCGGGCGCGGGTTCTCCACTGCGCGCTCCGCCCGGAATACACATCGAATGCTCATTGAGAGCAGTGTGCTCTCGCGGTATATTTGAGAGCATGGAGAAAATAGCCACTCGCCACAACTGGGCCGCCGCCTTCCTAGAATATATGAACGGTGGATCGATCGAGGAAATCGCTAAGACGCTCGACATTCCATACCAACGACTCTTCCGAAGGGCCCGAGGTGAGCGTTGGGCGACGTTGGTGAACAAGCTGACCGTGGCAGCTCCTGAAACGTCCAGTCCGGATGCAGAGCTCGCTCTCAAGCGTGTTCTGGAGAATAGAGAAAAGAACCTCGTGATCGCTCGCATGCTGCAGGCTGACGTTCTCGAGCAGGTGGAGCTCCTGCAGAACGGCACGCTTACGGTCAGCCGCCAGACGTCCACCGGCACGGTCATCAAGATGCCAGCGGGCATCAAGGAACGTGCTGAGCTCGCCGGTTACGCGAGAGATGTCGCGGAGCTGTCCTACAGGGCGCTGGGCGACGCTGCACCTTCCCGGACTGAGAGTGGCAACTCCTCGTCGAACAGCGCCCACACCCCGATCACAATCA
>CAMCCU010000375.1 GCA_945872975.1 Pedosphaera parvula Ellin514 | reverse complement strand
TCGGCGATGAGCTGGCCATCAAGTGGGATGATGGCCGCGAGAGTTTCGTGAAACTGGAGAAGCTCCGGCGTCACTGCCCGTGCGCCGGCTGCAAGGGCGAGATGGACATCATGGGCAACCTCTACAAGAACCCGGACAAGCCGCTCACGCCGTCCGCGTTCCAGCTCACGCGGCTCGCCATGGTCGGCGGCTACGCCGTGCAGCCGCTCTGGGGCGATGGCCATGGCACCGGGCTGTTCGCGTTTGATTATCTGCGCAGCGTCGCGGATTCCACCGAAGGCTGACCGCCTCCACGGAGCGCTGGATCGTCGATTGGTTGTTCGACTTACGTTTTACGCATTACGTTTTGCGTCCCCCCGCCTCACGCCTTGCCGCCGAAGCTTACGAAGTCGTCCACGTCCAGCAGGTCAAACCAGGACGCAATGTCCTCGCGCTGCGGCGCCGCCTTGGAATGGAGCTCGTTGAAGAAGGCACGGGAATCCGGGTCGGTTGGAACACGATGATTCTGGTACGCGGACCACGCGGCGATCTCGATGTCCGAGTGCTGGTTCTTCCGGCTGGCCAGAATCCACGTGAGGATTTCACCGTCTCCTTTGCCGGTGGCGAGCTGTTCCTTCAACGGCGCGGGATCGAGCCCAAGAAACTCCATGAGCCGCATATCCATCGGACAAGCATAATGATATTCGCCGTTCTTGCCGGCGAGTTCAGCGCGGCCTTTGTCGAGCATGCGAGGGAGAATGGCGTAGCCGCCGAGACGGACTCGTGCGCTGCGGGGAGCTTGCTTGGTCAGGTCGGGAGTTGAGTTGGGCATAAATTTAGTTTCGGTCCGGCCAACCAGTAGCGGACGGTTCGAAGAACGCAAGGGAGGGAATCCACTCACTTCTCCACTCGGCAACAATCCAGCGCGATGGCGGGGCTACATCTGCTCCAGCACTTCGATGCCGAGCGCCTCGAGTCCTTGCTTGAGCACGCGGGAAGTCAGCTCGCACAGGAGTAGGCGCGTCACGCGTTCCGCGCCTTCCGCCTTGAGCACCGGGCAAGCTTCGTAAAAGCGCGCGAAGTGGCCGGACAGTTCGTAGAGATAATTGCAAAGGAAGTTCGGACGGCATTCGTCGCCGACGGCTTCCAGCGCGAGGCCGAAGTTCAGGAGATGCCGCGCCAGGCCCAGCTCTTCCGGCGCGTTGAGCTGGATCGAGCTGATCGCCGACTGCCAGTCGCCCGCGTCCTGAGCCTTGCGGAAAATGCTGCGGATGCGCGCGTAGGCGTATTGCAGATACGGCGCGGTGTTGCCGGTAAGCGCGAGCATCTTGTCCCAGTTGAACACGTAATCGCTCTGGCGATTGGGCAGCAGATCGGCGTATTTCACGCCGCCAATCCCGATGACGCGGGCAATCTCACGCTGCTGCGCGTCCGTCATGTCCGGGTTCTTTTCCACGACAACTTTGAGCGCGCGCTCCACCGCTTCGTCGAGCAAATCGCCGAGCTTCACCGTGTCGCCGCTGCGCGTTTTGAACGGCTTGCCGTCGTCGCCAAGGATCTTTCCGAAGCCGACATGGCGCAGCGTCACGCGCTTCGCCGCGTCCGCCTGCCAGCGCGCGAAGGTGAGGAAGAGTTTGCGGAAGTGCGGCGCCTGCCGGTCATCGACCACGTAAATGATTTCGTCCGGCGACCACGTCTTCAACCGATGCTCGATGGTCGCGAGATCGGTGGTCATGTAGTTGAAGCCGCCGTCGCTCTTGCGGACGAGCGCCGGATCCGCCACCCATTCGCCGTCGCGATTCACGAGGAACGGATCTTCCTTGGGCGGCATCGAGCCATCGCTGAACACGCCGACCGCGCCTTCGCTCTCGCGCGCGATGCCGCGAGCGAGCAAATCCGCGACGGCGTTGCCGAGCCACGGATTGTAGAAGCTCTCGCCGAGCGTGTGGTCGAACTTCACGCCGAGCCGTCCATAGATCGTGTCGAACTGCACCTGCGACAGCCGGATCATTTCCTTCCAGATCGCGAGGTTGTCCGGGTCGCCGGCCTGGAGCTTCACCAGTTCCTGCTTCGCCAGTTCGAGCCGGGCCGGATCAGCGTCACACTGCGCATTGACCAGCTTGTAGAGGCGTTCCATCTCGCCGATGGGATCGCTCTCGAGCGTCGCGCGGTCGAGGAGTTCCTTCCAGCCGACAACCAGCTTGCCGAACTGCGTGCCCCAATCGCCGATGTGATTGTCCGTGACGACGTGATGACCAAGCAGACGCAGCACGCGCTGGAGAGAATCGCCGATGCCGGTGGAGCGGATATGGCCGACATGCATCGGCTTCGCGACGTTCGGGGAGCTGAAGTCGATGACGATGGTGCGCGGCTGGTTGGCCTTCGTGTAAAAGAGGTGTTCCCCGCGGAAGGCGGATTGCAGCGTCTGCGTGATGGCGTCCGGCTTGACGCGAAAGTTGAGGAAGCCCGCGCCCGCAATCTCGACCTTCTCGCACCACTGGCTGACGTCTAGCTTGGCGACGACGTCGGTCGCGAGCTGGCGCGGGTTCATCTTCCGCGTCTTCGCCAGCGACATCAGCGCGTTCGACTGGTAATCGCCGAACTTCGGATCGGGGCACGGGCGGACGAGGAGCGAGGCGGTATCGGCGTCAGGCAGAACGGCGGTGACGGCGATGCGGAGCTGTTGTTCGAGAACTTGGTGGAGCATTAGGAGGTTAATGACCAATGGCTGAGGACATTCGAGAGTCGGTAATTCTGGAGATTGGTCATTGGAAATTCTTTGGTCATTGGTCCTTGGGTATTGGTCAATTGGCGACGCTGTCGTGGACCTTTCCGCCAAGGACGCCGCTCCCGCCCCGCCGTTTCACTTCCCCGACTCGCGCTTGATGATGCCGTACATCGACTGGGCATCCAGGGAGCCTTCCAGCTCCTGGCGAAATTCTTTCTTATGGAGCAGCTTGGCGATCTTGGCGAGGGTGTGGAGATGTTTCTGAAACTGGCCTTGGGGAACGAGGAAGAGAACGACGAGCGAAACCGGCTGGTTGTCCAGCGAGTCGAAGTTAACGCCCTTTTTCGACCGGCCGAGCGCCCCGACGACCTCGCCAATCAGGTCAGTGGACGCGTGCGGAATCCCGATGCCGAAGCCGATCCCCGTGCTCATCGAGGTCTCACGCTTCTTGACCACGGCGGTAATGGCCTCGCGATGCTCAGCCTTAATCTTGGAGGAAAGGACGAGCTGCTCGATGAGCTCATCGATGGCTTCCCAACGATTGGAAGCCTTCATTTCCGGCGAGATCTGCTCAGGGCTTAGAATGTCACCAAGATCCATACAGCGAAAGTTTTCGTGCTAGGATTTCGCCTGAACCAAACCCTCATTGCAAGAGCGGAATAGGTTTCAACCGTTACCCGGGGTGGAGGCCAGCTCGTCAGGCATAGAAGCAAACCCGCTGGATCAGCCAGAAGGCGCCGGCCAGCGCCGCAAGAATCGAGCAGGCGGGCACCCAGCGTTTCGCAAAGAGAGGACGCTCGTGGAACATGCGAATCAACGGCACGAGGAGAGCGGCGACCAGCAGTTGCCCGAGTTCCACGCCGAGATTGAAGGAGAGCAGCGGCATGGCGACGCCAGTTCCAGTCGTGCCCACGCCGAGCTCCCGCAGGACGGAGGCGAAGCCCAGGCCGTGGATCAATCCGAAGGCAAACACCAGCAGCATCCGGCCTTTCGGCTGGTCACCGCGCACGAGATTCTCGATGGCTACGAAGATGATGGAGGCGGCGATCAAGGGCTCCACTACCGCCCCGGGAATCCGCACGAGATCGAACGTGGCCAGAGCCAGCGTGATCGAATGCGCGACGGTGAAGCAGGTGATGATCTTCAACGTCGCCAGCACGCTTCGGGTGACAATCAGAAGGCTGAAGAGAAAGAGCAGATGGTCGTAGCCAATCAGGATGTGTTTCACGCCGAGGCTCAGGAAATCCAGGAAGGACGTGGCGGCGGCGTGTTCAACCGCCGGTGAGTCTGCGCTGGTAAGTTCGATGGTCGCCAAGTTGGCGGTCGCGCTCAGGAGGCGCTCGGCCAGCATGTCGCCTTTCGCGTTTTGAATGGAGATGAACTGGCGGTGGCCGGGCGGAAGGAGTGCAAGCCATCGCGAACGGAGCTGGAATTTACCCGCCGGCCGGCCCGCAAACTGGAGGTGCAGGCTGACGTTGTTGTTGTCGTCGAAGCTGCACTTCGCGGTCGCGAGGGCGGCGGGTTGATCGTTGATCCGGATCTCCAACGCTTCGCCAGCAGCCCGTTCAAATCGTGCGGTCCAGTCGGCGTGGTGGCGATCCAGATTCACCAACTCGCCGGCGTCCTTCACGGACAGGACGAGCGCGATGTCGATGCTGTCAGGCCGCAATCGCACGCTGGCAGTGCTGAGTCCTGGATCGTGGGCGAAGGTGTTGACCATGCAGGCGATCAAGAACGAGACGGTGGCCCAGGTTCTCCGCAGGCAAAGTTGGGGTGAGCAAGGTTTCATCAAAAACTGAAGGTGAAGGTTCACTGGGGCGGATCAGCGAGGGGCTGGCGCACGACGTGGTCGGGGAACTGGTCGCGCCGTGCTCGTCTCCACGACAGCATCTCTGCATGGCCATCGGTATAAACGTAGTTCGCGCCCTTGCCGTGGCGGTTGTATCGAATCCAGCCTTGGTCGGCGTATTTGCCCTCGCCCCAGCGGACGAGCGCGGCTTCGCCAACCCAGGTGTCGTAGTCGTCCTGACCCACGTCGCCGAACTCGCCGTTGTCCTCCGCGTTCAACGCCTCGGAGTTGCGCTCGGAAAACATGATGAGGTTCGGATCGGACAGCGCGCTTATCGCCGCCTCGGTTGCGAATCCGGAGAGAACACCCTCGACGGCGTAGCGCGCGGACCTGTGGGTGAAGATGGAGTTCAGGGAAAAACTTTGGATGGTCAACCGATCGGACAGCGCGATGGCCAGTTCCGATCCGGCTGGTGGTGCCTGCGAAGTTTCAGTGATGCCACCGTTGTATTCCTCAAGGCTAGCGGCCAGAACCCGGGAACGTAGAGTGCGGTCTGACGGACAGAACGCTGCGGATCGATTGCCCAGATACGGCTGCAGAAGCACGGCCCAGGGTTTCTCGGCGTGACTGTTGCCCATGCCGCCGCCAGCGCAGTCCGCGACGCTCGATGGCAGATCATCCACCTGGCTGCCGTCGTCGAGCACCCAGCCTTCGTGGTGATGGAACAAGCTGCCGTCGTTGTCGGACATGTAGAGCATCGCGGCGAGGCCGACTTGTCGCTGATTGGACAAACAGGAAATCCGGCGCGCACGTTCCTTTGCATTACTGAGGGCTGGCAGAAGCAGGCCGGCGAGCAGGCCGATGATCGCGATGACAATCAGGAGTTCGATTAGCGTGAAGGCGCTTGGTATCTGATGCAACGAGGCATTGCGCAGATGTCTCCGTCCTGACTGAGCGGCCAGCTTAATCTTCATCGCAGTTGGAAAGTTGAGGGTTTGATTTATCTCCCCCGGGCCGCAAGCGGGCCGACCATTGCCCGCCTGCGGTTCCGAGGAAGTTGTGTTTACGGATGGGTGTGGTTGCGTCCGTTGTGCGGCGTGCCGGCGTAGGGGAAGACCTTGAGGTAGCCGGAGTCGTTCTTGCTCACGCCATCAATGCCGTCTGCGACGCGGATAACGAGTGGCCCGCGCAGATCGCTGATGAGGGCGCTGAC
>CAMCCU010000374.1 GCA_945872975.1 Pedosphaera parvula Ellin514 | reverse complement strand
TCCGAGTTCGGCCGCACACCGCGCATCAATCCCGCCGGTGGCCGCGACCATTGGCCGCAATGCTGGACGGTTTATTTCGCCGGTGGCGGGGTAAAAGGCGGACGGGTCGTCGGCAAGAGCGACGAGATCGGCGCGTATCCGGTCGAGCGTCCCATCGCTCCGAAGGAAATCGTGGCGACCATCTATCACACGCTCGGCCTCGACCTCGACACCCACCTCCCCGGCCCGGCTGGAAGACCATTCCCGCTGGTGGATTTCGGCACACAACCGATTCGGGAGTTGTTATGAGATATCCGCTAAACACGCGAAATGACGGGATGAGTCGGCCCACTTCCGGCCCGGGGGGCCGCATGAAGGTAGCCGGTGGGAAGACTGCGCCAGCGGTCGCACCCACCGGATCGTGTTTATTCAAATCCCCGCGCCCCAGACGGGGCGCATGAACACCGCGCCATGCCTTCCACCCACACCAGCCTTCATTACCACCTCGTCTGGTCCACCAAGGATCGACAGAACCTCATCGAATCTTCCTGGCGTCCACGTCTTCACGCGTGGCTTGGCGGATGCATCAAGGTGTTGGATGGAGTGGCCCTCGCCGTCGGCGACGTGGCGGACCACGTCCATTGCCTTGTCGGATTGAAGGCAACTCATCGCCTGTCTGATTTCATGCGCGTGGTGAAGAGCGAATCTTCGGAATGGATTCACAACGAACTTCGGCTTCCCATCTTCCAATGGCAGGAGGGCTACGGAGCATTCACGGTCAGCCCAAGTGCGAGGAAGCGGGTCGAGAGCTACATCCGAAATCAGGAGCGCCATCACAAGACGAAGTCGTTTCAGGAGGAATACATCGAGTTGTTGCAGCAAGCGGGGATTGAGTATGAAGAGAAATATCTTTGGTGACGCGGGATGTCATGCGCCCCGTTGGGGCGCGGAGATGTTCGGAAACCTTCTCCGGTGGGTGCGACCGCTGGAGCGGTCTTCCCACCGGCTACCTTCATTCGTCCCTTCGGGACGGCGTGTCACGTTCATCGCAGTATTCATCTGGCTATTCGCTTTGTGCCTTTGCGCCTTCGTTGCCCAAAGCAACGCGGCCGATGTCCAGACATGGTCCTTCCGAAACCACGTCCAACCTGTGCTGGCGAAAGCAGGGTGCAGTTCTGGCGCGTGTCATGGGGCGGCGGCGGGTCAGGGCGGCTTCAAACTCTCGCTTCGTGGCTACGACAACGAAGGCGATTGGAAATCCATTACGCGCAGCGCGCTCGGACGCCGCATCGTGCTCGCTGATCCTGCGCGCAGCCTGCTCTTGCTGAAGCCCACCGGCGCCGTGCCGCACAAGGGCGGGACGAAGTTCGAGGTGGGCTCGCTCGAATACAAGATTCTCTCCGAATGGATCGCGGCCGGCGCGCCGCCACCCAAGACCGACGACGCACGCATCACCAAACTCGAAGTCACGCCGGAGCACATCACGCTCAAACCCGGCGACAACCAGCAACTCGCCGTCAAGGCCACCTTCTCCGACGGCTCGGTGCAGGATGTGACGCGCTGGGTGAAATACACCGACGCGAACGCCTCCGTCACCACCGTGGACGAAGGTGGCAACGTGAAGGTCGCCGGCTTCGGCGAAGGCGCGATCACCGCGTGGTATCTCAGCCGCATCGCCATCGCCACCATCACCGCGCCCTACACGAACCAGGTCGCCGCCGGGGTCTTCGCCAAGGCGCCGAAGCGCAATTTCATCGACCAGGAAGTGCTGACCAAGCTGCGCGAGCTGAACATTCCTCCGTCGCCGAGATGCACGGACGAAGTCTTCATCCGGCGGGCGTTCCTCGACACCATCGGAGTGCTGCCGACAGCGGCTGAGGTGCGGGCGTTTCTGACAGAGGCCCGCTCTGACTCGGCATCGAAAGCCGGGAGTGAGGAAGCGGGGAAACGGGGGAATGAGAAGAATCGTTCTGCTGAACCCTCCTCTCCCGGCTCCCTCACCTCCTCACCCCCTCACTCACCCGCCCGCGACCGCCTGATCGAATCCCTCCTCGCCCGCCCGGAGTTCGTGGATTACTGGAGCTACAAGTGGAGCGACCTCCTGCTCGTGAACAGCGAACGGTTGCGGCCCGCCGCGATGTGGAGCTACTACAATTGGATTCGCAACAGCGTCGCCGCCAACACACCCTGGGATCGCTTCGTGCGCGAGCTCGTCACCGCACGCGGAAGCACGCTGGAGAACGGCGCGGCGAACTTCTACGCGCTGCACGAAGACCCGCCGAACATGGCCGAGACCACGTCGCAGGCGTTCCTCGGCATGTCCATCAACTGCGCGAAGTGCCACAACCACCCGATGGAGAAATGGACCAACGACGAATACTTCGGCTTCGCGAATCTCTTCGCGCGCGTTCGCACCAAGACCGGCAGCGGCGACGGCGAGAAGATCATTTTTGCGGCGAGCGAAGGGAACATCAACCAGCCGCTCACCGGTCGTCCGCAGAAACCCAAGCCGCTCGACGGCCATGCGCTCTCGATGGACGATCCGTCCGACCGCCGGACCGCGCTCGCTGACTGGCTGACGTCGCGCGACAACACTTATTTCGCCCGCGCCATCGCGAACCGTGTCTGGGCAAACTTCTATGGCGCCGGGATCGTCGAGAAGGTCGATGACCTGCGCATCACCAATCCCGCGAGCAACGAGAAGCTGCTCAGCGCCGCCGCGAACCATCTCGCCGATCAGAAGTTCGATCTCAAGGCGCTCATGCGCACCATCCTTCAAAGCGAAACTTACCAGCGCAGCAGCGTCGCGCTGCCGGAGAACGCCGCCGACCAGCGCTTCTATTCGCGCTATTATCCGAAACGTCTGATGGCCGAAGTGCTCCTCGACGCCTATTCCCAGGCGACCGGTGTACCCACCGAGTTCCGCCTTGATCTGCGCAATCAGAACCGTGGCATCGGCGAGAAATATCCCGCCGGCCTCCGCGCATTACAACTGCCGGACACTCGCGCCTTCAGCTACTTCCTCGAAACGTTCGGCCGCCCGGATCGCGTGAAGACCTGCGAATGCGAGCGCACCGCCGAACCGAGCATGAGCCAGGCGCTGCACATCGCGAACGGCGACACGGTGAACAAGAAGCTCTCCGCGAAGGAAGGCGTGGTCACCAAGCTTCTCGAAGCCAGCACGCCCGACGAAAAGCTCATCGAGGAAGCCAGCCTCGCCTGTCTATCGCGCCTGCCCACAGCGGCTGAGAAAGCCAGATTTCTCCAGGCTCTCGCCGAAGCCAAAGGTTCCGAGCGGCGCGCCGTCGTGGAGGACATCTTCTGGGCGATGCTCAGCAGCCGGGAGTTCTTGTTCAATCACTGAGCCTGGTCGGGCCAGCCGACCGCGACCGCTCAGAGCGGAAAAGTTCTTTCTGCACTCTCGGCCTTTGCCCTACTCTTCCGTCAGTCACCGATGTCGAATCGCATTCACGTCCTCATCAACGGCGAGCAGTTCGGGCCTTACCCGGAGGCGGAGTTTCGTGAGCACGTCGCGGAACGAAAGATTCTCAAGACCGATCTCGTATGGCGCGAAGGAATTACTGACTGGCTGCCGTCATCGGAGATGATCGCGATACTGGATGCGGAACGCGTCGTTGCCCCCATCCTGCCTCCCACCAGCAAATCCGTCTTTGAAGTCACCAAAGCTTCCGCTGAACTTGGCGAGGCGGCGGCGCAGTTCAAACTCGCCACGATGCATGACAAAGGAGAAGGCGTCCCGCTGAACCATGTCGAAGCCGTGAAATGGTGGCGCAAGGCGGCGGAGCAAAGCCATCCGCAAGCGCAATTTCGACTGAGCCTCGCGCTGGAAGCCGGACAAGGGGTCATGGCGAACGAGGCCGAGTCGCTCCAATGGCTTCACGCAGCAGCAGAAGGCGGACTGGCCGAAGCCCAGCATCAGTTGGGACGCAGACTGGTCAACGGCCAGGGCGCGCCCCAGAACGACACCGAGGCTGTGAAATGGTTCCACAAAGCCGCCGAGCAGGATCACGCCGTCGCGCAATGTTCGTTGGGCTTCATGTATGACAACGGTCGCGGCGTGAAGAAGAACGATGTCGAGGTCGCGAGATGGTATCGCAAGGCCGCCGAACGCGGGGATGCGGTGGCGCAGAACAATCTCGCGATGCTGCTGGTGGAAGGCCGGGGCGAGCCCAAGAACGAGGTTCAATCCGCCCAATGGTTTCAAAAGGCCGCTGAGCAGGGTGTGCCCGGAGCGCAGGCGAATTTCGGACTGCTCCTCGCGAAGGGCCACGGCGTGCCGCAGGATTACGTGGAGGCTTACAAGTGGTTCAACCTCGCCGCCGCTCAAGGCCATGCCAACGGCGAGAGGAACCGCGACTTGCTCTCCCCTGAGATGACAAAGGAACAAATCACCGAAGGCCAGATGCGCGCGACGCTGTTCGCGCCTAAGCGCGAGCCGGGCTTGTAGACCCAACGTTCGCCGCGCTGATTTCTCGCTCGGCTTCTCGTTTTCGGATCTCTACATTTTTCCCATGCGCTCAACCGGAATCCACTTTCGCGCTCTTGCGTCGTTCCTTTTCATTTCACTCGCCGCCCACGCTCGCGCCGCCGAGGCGACGAATGACTACGCCGCAGTGGACGCCATCTTTGCGACGCACTGCCTGGATTGTCATGCGGCGCAGGAGCCGGAGGGCAAGCTGGTGATGGAGACCTTCGAGGCGTTGATGAAGGGCGGCGAGTCCGGCGCGGCGCTGAAGCCTGGCAAGAGCGGAGAAAGTTTAATGGTGAAGATGATCGAGGGGCAGATTGAGAAGGAGGGCAAGAAGCGCATCATGCCGCCGGGCAAGCGAAAGAAACTTTCGCCTGAAGAAATCGCGACCATCAAAGGCTGGATCGATTCCGGTGCGTTGCCTCCGAAAGAACCGGCCAAGACTACGCGCGAGCTTGTCCTGCCCAAGATCACTCCTACCGTCCCGCCGCGTCGCTCGATTCAAGCGCTCGCCTTTGCGGCCGGGCCGAAGCTCATCGCCGCCGCGCGGTATGGCGAAGTGGATCTCATCTCCTCCGAATCGCGCGCCGTGGTGCGAACGCTCGCCGGACATCGCGGCTCGGTGAACGCCGTGGCGTTCACCACCGACGGCAAACAACTCGCGGCGGCGGCCGGTGAACCCGCGCGGTTCGGCGAGGTCCGGCTCTGGAATATCGCAGACGGCAAACTCATCCGGACCTTCGAGGGACACAAGGACGCGCTCTACTCCGTCGCCATTTCGCCGGACGGCAAGACGCTGGCGACCGGCAGCTACGATCAGAAGGTCAAGCTGTGGGAGCTGGCGACCGGGAAGGAATTGCAAACGCTCTCCGCGCACAACGGCGCCATCTTCGACCTCGCGTTCCGGCCGGATGGGAAAATCCTCGCCAGCGCCAGCGGTGATCGCACGGTGAAGCTATGGAATGTCGCCACCGGAAAACGAGTGGAGACGCTCTCGCAGCCGTTGAAGGAGCAGTATGCGTTGAGCTGGAGCCCGGATGGCAAACGTATTGCCGCTGGCGGTGCGGACAATCGCATCCGCGTGTGGGAGATCAGCGAGAGCGCGGCGGAGACCACGAATCCCCTGCTCATCGCGAAGTTCGCGCACGAGGGCGCGATCCTGAATCTCGCCTACTCGCCGGACGGCAAGACGCTGCTTTCCTCGGCCGACGATCGCGCGCTCAAGCTCTGGGACGCGGCGGAGGTGACGGAGAAGCTGG
>CAMCCU010000373.1 GCA_945872975.1 Pedosphaera parvula Ellin514 | reverse complement strand
CACAGCGGCGCTCGCCGGACTGGACGTTGAAGTTTGGAGCTTCTCTGGTGTTTGGATCTTGGTGTTTGGTGTTTTGTAAACGTCATGATCCTCCTCACCGCCATAGTGCTCGGCCTGGTCGGCAGTCTTCACTGCGCCGGCATGTGCGGTCCGCTGGCGCTCGCGCTCCCGATGACTGGCAACTCCCGCGCGACGTTCGTCCTCGGCCGTGTCGCGTATAATCTCGGTCGCATCGTCACCTACTGCCTGCTCGGCGCGGCCTTCGGACTCGTTGGGCAAACGCTCGCCTTTGCCGGGTTCCAACGCTGGGTTTCAATCGCGGCCGGCTCGGCAATCCTCGTTGGCTTGTTCGTCTCCTCACGCTTCGTCGTCAGCGTGCCGGTCGCGCGCGCGGTCGCCTGGGTGAAGTCAGGCCTGGGCGCGCTGCTCCGCCGCCGATCCGTGGCGTCAGTCTTTTCCCTCGGCGCGCTCAACGGCCTTCTGCCGTGCGGCTTGGTTTACGCCGCGTGCGCCGGAGCTGTTGCGACGGGCGGTTTGCTCTCTGGCGTTGAATACATGGCGGCGTTCGGCTTCGGCACCGTGCCGATGATGCTCGGCATCGGGCTCGTCGGACAGAAGCTCCAGTTCACCCTCCGCTTCAAACTTCAGCGCCTCATCCCCGCGTGTCTCGCGCTCGTCGCGGTCCTCCTCATCCTGCGCGGCCTCTCGCTTGGCATTCCGTATCTCAGTCCGGATCTCGCCGCTGGTGCGGTCTGCCATTGAACATTGTCGGCAGGAGGCGACGTGTTAAGGCCTGCCTCTCATCATCCGTGTTCATCTGTGTCCATCCGTGGTTAAGAATCTCTGCAGGAAAAGATGCTGACTCGTCGGGCGCCTTCCTCTACAACCGCCGCATCAGCCACACATGAACGTTCCGCATCACTGAAACGGAGAAGCCCATGCCCTACATTCTCGCCCTCGACGAAGGAACCACCAGCGCCCGCGCCATTGTCTTCGACCACGACGGCTCCATCCGCGCCGTCGCGCAGAAGGAGCTCAAGCAACATTACCCCAAGCCCGGCTGGGTCGAGCACGACGCGCACGAGATCTGGACCAGCCAGATGGGCGTCGCTGTCGAAGCCCTCGCCAAGGCGCGCATTCGACCGCGCGACGTCGCCGCCATCGGCATCACGAACCAGCGCGAGACGACCGTCGTGTGGGATCGCCAGACCGGCGAAGCCATTCACCACGCCATCGTCTGGCAGGATCGCCGCACCGCTTCGATGTGCGACAAGCTCCGTGCGAAAGGTGGCGAGAAGTTTTTCCAGAAACGCACCGGCTTGATTCTCGACGCCTACTTCTCCGGCACCAAGATCTCCTGGCTGCTCGATCACGTTCCCGGCGCGCGCAAGAAAGCCGAGGCGGGCCGGCTCGCGTTTGGCACCATCGATACGTGGCTGCTCTGGAAGCTGACTGGCAAGCATGTCACCGATCCCAGCAACGCCTCGCGCACGCTCCTCTTCAACATTCACACCGGCCAATGGGACAAGGAACTTCTCCGACTCCTGCGCGTCCCGGAAAACATGCTGCCTGAAGTCCGTTCCTCCAGCGAAGTCTTTGGCGAAGTCTCCAATGCGCCCGGGCTCGCGGGCATTCCCGTCGGCGGCATCGCGGGCGATCAGCAGGCCGCGCTCTTCGGCCAGATGTGCATCAAGCCCGGTCTCACGAAGAACACTTACGGCACCGGCTGCTTCATGCTCCAGAACACCGGCACGAAAGCCGTCGCGTCCAAGAACCGCCTGCTCACCACTGTCGCGTGGAAGATTGGGAACAAGACCGAATATGCGCTCGAAGGCAGCGTGTTCATCGGCGGAGCCGTCGTGCAATGGCTGCGCGATGGACTCGGCCTGATTCGTTCCGCATCCGAGATTGAGAAGCTCGCCGGATCAGTGAAGGACAACGGCGGGGTTTATCTCGTGCCTGCGTTCGCCGGACTCGGCGCGCCGCATTGGGACCAATACGCACGCGGCGCGATGGTCGGTCTCACGCGCGATACTTCGGCGGCGCATATCGCGCGAGCCGCGCTGGAAAGCATCGCGTATCAAGTCGCCGACTTGCAGGACGCGATGCACAGCGACTCCGGCATTCGCCTGAAAGAACTGCGCGTGGACGGCGGCGCGGTGCAGAACAATCTGCTCATGCAGTTCCAGGCGGACATCCTCGGTGTGCCCGTTGTGCGCCCGAAGGTGACGGAATCGACCGCGCTCGGCGCCGCGTATCTCGCCGGTCTCGCCGTGGGTTTCTGGAAGAAGCCGCAGGAGATTGCGACGCAATGGCAGGTTGAGCAGCGCTTCGAGCCGAAGATGCCGCGCGCGCAGGCGAACGCATTGCGCGCACGCTGGAGCAAAGCCGTGGAACGTGCGAAGGATTGGGAGCACAAAGACGCAAAGTGACCCGCCCTGACATGCTCAAGCGCGCCCAAGCCCAACGCGGCTTGTGGGACTTCATCGTCATCGGCGGCGGCGCGACGGGTGTCGGCGTGGCGGTGGACGCTGCGTCGCGCGGTTACCATGTGCTGCTGCTGGAGCAGGACGACTTCGGCAAAGGCACGTCCAGCCGCAGCACGAAGCTCGTTCATGGCGGCGTGCGATATCTGGAGCAGGGAAACATCTCGCTCGTCATGGAGGCGTTGAAGGAGCGCGGCCTGCTTCGACAAAACGCGCCGCATCTCGTCAGCGATCTCGCGTTCGTGGTGCCGAGCTATGCGTGGTGGGAAGCGCCGTTCTACGGCATCGGCCTCAAGCTCTATCAGGCGCTCTCCGGCAAATACGGGTTCGGGAAATCCCAGTTGCTCTCCAAGAAGCAGACGCTCCAGCACCTGCCGAACATCGAGACCGAAGGGCTGCGCGGCGGTGTGATGTATTACGACGGCCAGTTCGATGACACGCGTCTGCTCATCAACATGGTCGCCACCGCAGCGGAGCAGGGCGCGACGTTGCTGAACTATTCGAAGGTCACTTCGCTCACGCGCAACAAGCAGGGCTGGATCGATGGCGTGGTCGCGACCGATCTGGAATCCGGCAAGCCACTCCGCGCTCGCGCGAAGGTGGTCATCAATGCGACCGGCGCGTTCTGCGACAGCGTCCGGCAATTTGCCGAGCCGCAGGCGAAGCCGATGATTGCGCCGAGCCAGGGCGCGCATCTGGTCTTCGACCGCTCGTTCCTGCCCGGCGACACGGCCATCATGGTGCCGCACACGAGCGATGGCCGCGTGATGTTCGCGATTCCCTGGCATGGGCACACGCTGGTGGGGACGACCGATACGCCGGTCAGCACTGCTTCCCTCGAACCCGTACCGATGGAGCAGGAGATCGACTTCATTCTCTCCACCGCCGCGCTCTACTTGCAGAAGAAGCCGACGCGCTCAGACATTCTCAGCGCCTTCGCTGGTATTCGTCCGCTGGTGAAATCTGGCGATGGCGCGAACACCGCGTCGTTGTCGCGCGATCACACCCTCCACATCGATCAAAGCGGCCTGCTCACCATCACGGGCGGCAAGTGGACGACGTATCGCAACATGGCGGAAGATTGCGTGAATCAAGCGGCGACGCTCGCGCAACTTTCGGAGAAGCCGTGCGTCACGCGCGACCTGCCCATTCACGGACATCTTCGCAGGACCGCGCGGCTTGGCTCGCTTGCCGTCTATGGCTCCGATGCGACGAAGCTTCAGCAGTTCATTCGTGCCGATGCGAGCCTTGGTGAACGCTTGCATCCGGCGCTGCCGTATTGCGGTGCGGAAGTGGTGTGGGCCGTCCGCGAAGAGATGGCGCGCACGGTGGAAGATGTCCTCGCCCGCCGCACCCGTGCGCTCTTCCTCAATGCGCGCGCCGCCATCGCGATGGCACCGCGCGTCGCGGAGCTGATGGCTCGCGAGTTGAAGCGCGACACGGCATGGCAGGAGGAACAGATTGCAACTTTCACGAAAGTTGCGACGCAATACGCGGTCGCGATACCCGGTTCGTTATGAACTCAAAGTTCACGTCCATCCTGCTCATAGTTGCGCTTGGTGCCAGTTCGGTCGGATGCGCCACGGACACCTCCCCCTTCTTCACCTGCCGGCTGTGGGAGAACGCGACATTCGAAAGCTTTTACGAACCAGCTTCGCCGGCAAACTTGGAGGTTTATCGATCCCTGAAGCCGCAGGATTTGCTGGTGACTTACGACGAGTCGCATGAGTCGCGGGACAAGATTCGCCGTCGTGCGTTCTATCTGAATGCCAGTCTGGAGCGGGTCAACCAGGGGAGGAAACCGCACTTCGTGAGCCCGCGCAAAGCTGTGGGGCTGGCGACGGTGGCGGTGATCCCGGAGGCGGAAGTTCAATCCGTCGCGACGACGAATGGATTCGCTTCGATCTCCATCTCCGCAGACGGGCAGCGCCTCATGGTTCGGGACCCCGATGGTGAGAAGGTGGAATTCCGGTTGCCGACGTATCCGGCGGCGAGCGGACCTGCCCTGCGTGTCGCGCTGACGCCGCTGGCGGTTGTGGGCGATACGGTGTTGGTCGCCTCGGTCGTGGGCATCGTGTTCGCTTATGCCTGGGTCAGCACTGGCTACGTCCACTGACGTCAGATTCCTCCTGCTGGAATCAAGGGCTCGAAAACCAGAGCGCCGGTTGCCCGATAAGTGTCGAAGCGAAAGTGTTGTCGGAAGACGTCGCGCTTTCTAAATTCCTCACGGCATGAGCACCAATGAATGGCAGAAGCAGTTCCGACACGTCTATGATCGCGGCGTGGCGGCGTGGCACGAGGGGCGGCGTTTGCCGGATCGGATGTTCGCCGGCTCGGACTTGGCATTCCTGAGTTCCATCGGTTGCACAGCGCAGGAGTTGTTCGATTTCGTGGACGATGAGCTGAGGTATGGAGATTTTGATTTTGCCACGACACTGGCGGTCACCGCGATTCGCCGGGATTACTTCCTGAACGTGATGAAGGGGAAGGCCACGGGTCGCACGGTCACGATGGCGAGCCTCCCGGCCAAGACGGCGGCGGTGGATAGCATCGCGTGGCTGCCTCGGCTCATCGTGAAGGCGCGGGTCAAGCTGCGTGGCGAGATGCCGGCGGACTTGATGTATGGCTGCGCGGGAGACCGTCCGTTCCTGCGCGAGAGGAAGATGGACCTGCCGAGCTTTCTCAAGCTGGCCTGGGACAGCGGTGACGATGACCGCCTCATCATCGATGCCGTGAAGAAGTCCGCTGGATTGAAGTGAGCCGCTGCGGAGTTCTCGCGACGGTTGCTCCGGCGTTACGCTTCTGACTTCAGGACGGTGTCCTTGTTCGGCAAAGTGCCGAACAAAGTGCGGCGGTAGCAGTGTTCGCCGCTGTCGAGGACGCCCTTGGTCTTGGGCATTTGCATGAAGAGGCCGACCGGGCGGATGGATTCATCCCAATCGAGCAGGGTGAATTGATCCGACGATCCGCGCTGGCAGTAGAGGACGTGATCAAACTCGGCGTCCTTATGCACCTCTCCGTCGTGGATGTGGACGGTGGGGAAGAAAAGCTCCGCCGGTTTCGCGCGAGGAAACGAGAACGCCATCGGATGAACTTTCGCATTGCCGGACTTGAGCTTGAAGACGGCGAAACCGTGGTCGCGATACGCGTGGAGTTTGTCCCAGGTGTCAACCGGAAGTCGGAAGCGTTCGTCGAGACGCGAGAAGTCGGTGACGGTGGGAACGAAGGAGGCTTCGAAATTTCCCACCGAGACGACTTCGAGTTTTGAACCTGAG
>CAMCCU010000372.1 GCA_945872975.1 Pedosphaera parvula Ellin514 | reverse complement strand
CTCGCCGTGCAACAGACCGACAACGGCGTGACGCTCTTCGACGCGACGAATGGCTCGACGTTGCGCAAGGTGGGCGAAGCCAAAACAGGCGGCTGCGTCTGGTATGATCTCACCAAAGCCGACGGCGCTCTCGCTCGCGGAGTCTGGCTGCCATTGGGCGCCTACGGTGTAGCAAACGTTCCTGCTGCTCCGTGAAGCGCTGGAGCGCGGCTGTGGCAGAGGCCCAGCCGCAGCGGGCGCGAGTTTGAACCACGGCGTGGAGAGTTGAACGGGACATCCCGTCTGCCACCTGCTGCGACTGGTCCTTTGGACACAGTCGCGCTCCGCGCAAGAACGCCAACGGCGTTCCGGCATTCAACCCAAGGGTTGCGAGGAACGAGCTACCCTGGGGAAACGTGGCAAGTAAACCTCAACCCCAATGGGGTTGCGACTGCGCTGACGATGGTGTGCTGCAGCCCTGTTGGGGTTTGGAAGATTCTGGCCGACCAATCCCTGGATAGTCTCGCCGACTCGGCAACCGCAGGACTGAACGAAGCGAACTGCGGCCAAAAAGGTGGCGTTCATTCGTGACGAAATCAAACCCATCGTGGCGAACCGCTCAACTGTGATTCAACTGTAGGAACAGTAAGCCCTGCTCCCCTACAGAACTTGGATCTTTCATCGATCTCGTTGTGCGATGCGTAGGGTCTGCAAACTACGGCCTCCAAAAGCGAGTTCAGGTTTACTTTGACCCGAATGCCGAGGTCAGGATTAGACCGGGTGAGGTCTTCTGTCCCCATTGGAGTCGGAGGGGGACTAACAATGACTGCTCTGACCTCGCGTTCGTCTCTGAAGTAGTGTCGCTTTACATAATATCGTATGTGCGTTCCTTCAGGAATTATCTCACGCTCAAAGTCGCGATAGAGAACGGGCGAAAGGCAGGCATTTTCCGGCAAGTGGGCAGCTAGCTTTTCGTATGTGGTTTGCACGACGACACCTTGTTTGGCGTAGGCTGCCCACATTAATGCGTTCTCGCGCCTCGAGAGATGCCAGCAATTTACAAAGGTCCATTGCTTCCACCAGATGTGGACCTTTTCAAAATGCTTCACCATTTCCGGAGTAACATCGGGTCCATACTGCACGATCTTCTTGGTGAAATCGTTGGTCGCACCTTCGAAGGCGTCGTCGAACTTGTCCGCCCGAGAAAACCATAGGTATGAACCGGCGGCCATTTCCTCGAAACGTTTGATTGGCATGTAGCGCCAAAGTTTAGCATTCCGGTCCTCCAACGAAATGTGTCGCCGCAAGAATTCATTCGCTGCCATTTGTGACTGGCCTTGTGGGGCTATCCGAAAATCTGCGCAAGACCAATCCTCGGAACGCTCTCTTGATGCGTTCTTTGGGTTACTCGCAGTCGGTGGTGGTCGTAACACCGCACTTTCATGCGGCTGAACTTCTTCTCCCCACGTTACGCTGCACTTTCTTAGCGCGTTGCATGCGGGAACGGAGGAAGTTGAAGAGGGCAAGTTCGAGCGGCTCGGTGGTGACCGGCATCGCGGAGCGATGCCAGAAGGTAGCCGGGGGTTGAGGCGCGCAGCGACGATACCCCCGGATCGTGTCCTCAAGAAATCTCCCGACCCCAGCGGGGTCGAAGAACAGGTGAAGGGCGCGCTACGATTCTTGCACCCCTCCAGGGTGCGGACCTCTCCTTAAATCCAACCGGGGGTGTTCGCTCCCGTTGGTCGCTCGACACCCCGGCTATCTTCTTTCATCCCTCCGGGATGAAGACGTAGCGCCGGGCAATCACGCCGCGCTACTTCTTCTCACGACATTCCGCTGCACTTTCTTGGCGCGTTGCATGCGGGAGCGGAGGAAGTCGAAGAGGGCGAGTTCGAGCGGGGCGTCGGTGGCCAGCGCGTGATACCCGACGCCGAGGTGCTCGCAGCATTGGCGCGCGGCGAGGGTGTGGGCTTCGAGCTTGCTGAGGTAATCCTTTCGCGCGGCGGCGGGATCGATGTAGAGGTCGCGGCCGGATTCCGCGTCGAGGAAGAGCGAGGCTTTGTCGAACTTGAAGTCGCGCTCGGCCGGGTCCATGAGATGGAAGAGCAGGACTTCGTGCCCGCAGGCGACGAGGTTGCCGAGGTTGCGTTCCAGCGTCTCGATGGGTGCGAGCAGATCGCTGATGAAAATCATGAGGCCGCGTTTGCGCACGAGCTCGACGATGCGCTTGAGCGGCGCGGTGAGGTCGGTTCCCTGGCCGCCGGCGGGTTTCTCCAGCGTGAGCATGAGCTGGCGGAGATGGCTGCGGCGATGGCGCGCGGGCAGGTATTCGCGGATGGCCTCGTCGAAGGTGAGCAGGCCGATGGCGTCGCCCTGCTGGTGGAGGAAGTAGGCGATGGTGGCGGCGAGGGTGTGGGCGTATTGGGCCTTCGTCCACGCGAGCGAACCGTAGGTCATGGAGCGGCTGCCATCGACGAGGAGGTGGCAGCGGAGGTTGGTTTCGTCCTCGAACTTCTTGATGTAGTAACGGTCGGTGCGCGCGAAGAGACGCCAGTCGAGGTATCGCGGATCGTCGCCGGGCGTGTATTGGCGGTACTCGGTGAACTCGACGGAGAAGCCGTGATACGGGCTGCGATGAAGGCCGTTCCAGAATCCCTCGACGACGACGCGCGCGCGCATCTCCAGGTTCTTGATCGCCATGAGGGCGGCGGGGGAGATGAGCGTGTCGGATCGGGGGTCGGTTTGGGAGGTGGGGGGCATGTCAGGGGTGGGCGGAAAACACCAAACTCCAAGATCCAAACACCAAAGAAATTCCAAACTCCAAATTCCAAAGCTCGCGCTGCGCGGGGAGCTGCAGTGCTTGGAGCTTGGAGTTTATCTGGTGTTTGATGTTTGGTTTTTGGTGTTTCACTTCGTGGGCTTCACGGTCTCCAGCAGCTTATCGATCACCTTCTCCACGGTGACGCCTTCGGCTTCGGCGCGGTAGTTGATGAGCACGCGGTGACGGAGCGTGCAGTGGGCAAGCGAGCGGATGTCTTCCGCAGTGACGTGCGCGCGGCCTTGGAGGAGTGCGCGGACTTTTGCGCCGAGCACGAGGAATTGTCCGGCGCGCAGACCCGCGCCCCAGCTCACCCAGTTGTTGATGTAGTCGGGCGTGTTCGTCTGGTGCGGACGCGATGCGGCGGCGATGCGGACGGCGTAACGGACGAGGTCTTCGGCAATCGGCACCTTGCGCACGACATCGTGGAAGCGCAGGACATCTGCGCCGGTGAAGAGCGCTTCGATGGGCGCGGAGTTGCGCGAAGTGGTTTGCGCGACGACGGCGACCTCGTCGTCCTCGGGCAGGTAATCCATCACGACGTTGAACATGAAACGGTCGAGCTGGGCCTCGGGCAGCGGATAGGTACCTTCCATCTCGATCGGGTTCTGCGTGGCGAGCACGAAGAAGGGTTCCTCCAGCGCGTGGCGCACACCGGCGGCGGTGACCTGATGTTCCTGCATCGCTTCGAGGAGCGCGGCCTGGGTCTTGGGCGGCGTGCGGTTGATTTCGTCCGCGAGAATCATGTTCGCGAAGATCGGGCCTTTGACGAAGACCATCTTGCGGCCGCCGGTCGGGTCCTGCTCGAGAATCTCCGTGCCGGTGATGTCGGCGGGCATGAGGTCCGGCGTGAACTGGATGCGCTGGAACTTGAGGTGGAAGATCTGCGCGAGCGACTTGATGAGGAGCGTCTTGGCGAGGCCGGGCGCGCCGGTGATGAGGCAGTGGCCGCCGGCGAAGAGCGCGATGAGGAGCTGCTCGACGACTTCGCCCTGGCCGATGATGACCTTGCCCAGCTCGGCGCGGATGCGCGTGCGGCTGGCGATGAGTTGTTCGACGGTTTGCTTGTCGGCGGCGGCGGTGTTGGTTGGTGCTTCCACAGTGTTCCCTAGTTGGTTTGGCAAAGACGATTCGACGGTGAGACCGGAGCCCGATTCATGTGCGTGTGTAAATCGTGATCCGGGGTGATGCGCATGGGCAAAGTTCAATGGGTCATCGCGTAAAAGACAATGTTAATCCCGAGCGGATACGCGCGTTTCTCGGAAAATTCGTGGAAGTAATACTCGTTCTCGCCCTCGCGTTCCCAGCCGTCGCCGAGGTCGGTGTTGTGGCAGATCATCACCATCATGCGGCCCTTCTCGTCGAAGATGGCGCGGTAGTGGACTTCCTTTGCGTCCTCGCGTTCCCACGTCACGCCGCCGTTGTACTGGCTGTAAGTGCCGGTGCGGACGTTGGGGATCTGGAGTGTCTCCTTGATGTCGAAAACGATGTGGAAGATCGGATGGTCCAGGGAGAGATCCACGATGGTGTGGTCGGGGAAGACGCGCTTCATCTCACGCTCGAAGTTCGCCCATTCTCCTTCGCCCCAGAAATCGTCCACCATCAGGAAGCCGCCATTGAGCAGATACCGCCGCATGATCGGCACCTCCTCGTCGAGGAACATCAGGCCGCCGGGTTCCACGATGTAAATCCACGGGTAATCGAAGAGCTGGGGATCGGTGATGTTGAGCACGCGGCCGTTCGGATCGACGTTCAGCGACGTCATCTGCGAGATTCGCCAGGAAAGGTTCAAGTCTGCGTCCGGGAAATCAATGTCCCAAACTCCTGCGCCGCCGAAGCGTCTCCAATAGTTTGCGCCCCGATGGGTGTGGTAGCGGATGCGGACGAAGGTGAACGTGTCCTTCTTGAACGCCGGATTGTTCGTCCACATCGGCGGCGGCTCGGCGTCACCCGGCACGTCGCGCGCGGTCTGGATGCCTTCGCCCCCGCTGCGCCGCTGCGCAAAGGCGAGTCCGGCGACGAACAGAACCGCCAGGCTCACCACAAGAACGACGCGAGAACGAGTCATGGTTTTTCCACCGGTGGTGGCGGCACGGCGGCGGTCTTGGCAGTTATCTCCAGGAGCAGCCGATGGGCGTCGCGAAAACGCGGGGCTTCTTCGAGAGCCTGGAGCAAATGTCGTTTCGCTCCGGCGTCTCCCTTTTGATGAAGCAGACGCGCCAGCAGGAAATGCGTGCCAGCCGGGTCCGGCGGATCGAGCTGGAGCAACGTCATGCTGGCGGCGATGGCGGACTCAGGCTGGTTGAGCTTCTCCGCCGCGTCCGCCAAGTAACGATAGGGCAGCGCGACGAGCGGATTCACGGCGAGATAACGCGTGGCGTTGGTGGCCACCGTGCCCCAGTCCTTCCTCTCGGTGTCCAGCTCCATCATGCGCGCGTAGGTGTCGATGTCGTCCGCCTCCAGCGCGGCGAGCGTGGTGAGCACGATGCGTTCGTCGTTCGTCTCATTCAGCCCACGATGCGCGGCGGCGAGCAGCGCGTAGCAATTGTCCGGGCCCGTATTGCCAGGATAGAACTGCATCAACTTTTCCAGCGGCGCTTTCGCCTCCTGATATTTCTTCTGCGTGAGAAGCTTCTTCGCCACACGCGTGAGCACGTAGAAATTCTTCGAGGCCACGCCGTCGTCTTCCTCGCCGCGCTCGGGCTTGTCGAACGTCAGTTCCGGCGCGAGCTGTTCGGCGCGCGTCTTGGCGAACGTCTCGAAATCCTTCTCCACCTCGTCGAGCGCGGCGGTGTGTTTGGCGATGGCGACATTGATCTCCGTGCCTTCGCCGAGGTCGTGGAGGATCTTCCGCAACGACTCGATACCGAACTTTTTCACGAGGAACTCCACCGCGAGATACGATTCGTAGTAGGCGAACTGGAGGTGCATCTCCGTCTTCGGCGCGAGGAACGCCGCGCTGAGCTGGCCGAGCGGTGTGAAGTCCTTGCCGAGAATCATCTCGCGATAACGCGGCGTCATCGACTGGCCCCAGACCGGGTTCTCCTGCA
>CAMCCU010000371.1 GCA_945872975.1 Pedosphaera parvula Ellin514 | reverse complement strand
ACTCGCGCAGATCGCAGGGCAGAAACATCGGCGTCTGCCGATCCAGATTCACAAAACGCGCAGCCATGAAGATCCGATCCCCTCCACCCCGGTTTTGTTCAAAAGATTTTCAACAATCTCCTGCCCACTAAGCCCGACAGACTGCTAGGCTGGTCGCTTGAATAGCATGAAGCAGCGGAACCAAAGTACCTCTCCCGAAATCGCAGCCGGCCAGGTCTGGGCGATGGCGGACTCCACGATCGAGGTCAGGTTGATCGGCAAGACCCTCGCGCACTACAAGCTGATCAAGACCGGTGCCGTCCGGGTTCCTGTTTCGCTCATCAACAAAGGCGCTTTGCAGCAGTTCCTCCTCAAGAACAAGGCGGTAATGGTTCAGCAACTGGCGCCGAAGCCCGTTTCGTGACACGGGGTGTCGTGCGGTTGGAAGTTCCGCAGTGCAGGGGACCCGCGCGGGACTGAGTCCTCCCCTGATTCGTTCCGCTGTTTGATTGGGGTGAAACCGTCTGCTTGCCTCACCCGATCGCGTTCACTCGCGTGTATTTCTTCTCAATGTCGCGCCAGTTTCGGATCACGTAGTGGTCCTTCGTCTCCTCCAACATCGCGCTCGCAGCCATCCCGTCTCGCCCCTCTTCTTTTCGCCTTGGCGCACGCCGGCACTTCCAACCAGTCTCGACGCATGATCTTTCTACAGTCTCGTCGCCACCTCGCCCTTGCGGCTTTCGCCGTGCTGGTCATCTCTGGTTGCACAACGTCGCCGCTCGCTCCTGCTGTTCCTGAAAAGTCCATGACCATGGCCCAGGTGCTCGCTTCGACGCAGCCCGCGGACTGGCAGCCACTCGATCCCGAGAACACGCTCTATCTCGAACTCGCGACCGGTCGTGTCATCATCCAGCTCGCGCCGGCCTTCGCACCGCGCCACGTCGCCAACGTGAAGGCGCTCGCGCGCGAACATTACTTCGATGGACTTGCCATCGTGCGCGTGCAGGACAACTACGTCGTGCAATGGGGCGATCCGAATGCGGAAAACCCGGCGCTCGCCCGCCAGATTCAACACGCCGCCCGCACGCTCCCGCCGGAGTTTGATCGTCCTCTCGCCCCGCGCTTCCTTTTACGCGCCTGCCCGACGGTGATGTCTACGCGCCCGAAGTGGGATTCTCCGGTGGCTTTCCCGTGGCTCGTGATCCGCGCAGCGGCCGGATGTGGCTCATACACGGCTACGGCATGGTTGGCTCCGGACGCGACAATGCGGTCGACAGCGGCGGCGGCACTGAACTCTTCGCCGTGATTGGACACGCCCCGCGCCATCTCGATCGCAACGACACTTTGATTGGCCGCATCGTGCAGGGCATCGAATTGCTTTCCGTGCTACCGCGCGGACCGAAGCCGATGGGCTTTTACGAGAAGCCTGAACAGCGCGTGCCCAACTGCACGACGCGGCGCAGCAGGACACCGGTGGCAGCCACTCTTAGGAATTTCGCGCGGGGTACGACATGAGCTGGTTCCAATGATAGTTCGATGTGAATACTTCGTAAGCCGAACCTGTGGTTCCGTCCGCAGTAGCCTATCGGCACCGGCGCGACTGGCAACGGTCGTGTCGGAAGCTGCGGAGACAATATCCTTCCTTCCCAGCGAAGAGGAGAGTGCGAGCGTCAATGCCGTCGGAAAGACACCTTTGAACACGACTTCCGGCCCGCGCATGTGAACGTCCGTAACGAATACCGGGAAGCCTGCGAAGCTGCCGATCTGACGCTCCATGCCGATGCTGCGCATCTTCCCACCACGACTGCTGCGGTCGCCAAAAGAAGCATGACTAGAATGTTCGGCTTGATTCTGTCCGCACGTGGCAGAGTGGAAACTGGCGATTCTTCTTTATAGCACCGGTTGATTCTGCGTTTATCTCACGCGCCGTTTCCCATACCGGGCTGGCTGTTTACAAACTCATTATGAATACGCTCTCTACTGTCTTACTGAAACCGGGTGAAGCCGATCGCGTCCTTGCCGGACATCCTTGGGTTTACCACGGGTCCGTCCTGCGTCTGACGCAGCCGGCGAACGACGGCGACATCGTTCAAGTCAAAGATCACAGGCAGCGATTGCTGGGAGTCGGCTTCTACAATTCCAAGTCGAAGATCAACGTCCGGATCCTTGCGCCCGACCGGATCGAGGTGAATCAGAGGTTTTTCGAAGAGCGGATTCGCGCCTCGCTGTCACTTCGTCAGAGGTACATGCCGGGCGCGACCTCGTTCCGCGTGGTGAATTCCGAGAGTGATTCGATGAGCGGTTTGATCATCGATAAATACGAGGACGTGCTGGTGCTCCAGACTTCCGCGCTGGGCATGGACCGTCACAAAGCGGAAATCGTCGCGGCCTTGCAGTCCATATTTTCCCCGCGCGCCATCGTCGAGCGAAACGAAGTCGCGTCACGAAAGTTCGAGGGACTGCCGGACACGAGCGGAGTCCTCGTGGGAGAATTACCGCCCAGCATGCAGGTCAAACTCAATGGCCTGGCGTTCGAGACGGACCTGATTGCGGGGCACAAGACCGGGCTCTATCTGGATCAGCAGGTGAATTATCGGCTGGTATCAGAGTTTGTTCCGAAACTCCCTGGTGCGCAGGTATTGGATTGTTTCAGCTTTCTGGGTGGGTTCGGCCTTCACGCGGCGCGAGCGGGCGCGGCGCACGTTCACTTGCTGGATCAGAGCGCGGACGCGACTGAAGCGGGAAAGCGGAATGCCAAAGCCAACGGGGTTGAAGAACAGTGCTCGTTTGAAAACGTGAATGTGTTCGACTGGCTCAAGACCCAGACTGCTTCCAAACCCAACGAGAAGGTGTTGCCGAGGTTTGACCTCATCGTACTTGATCCGCCTTCGTTCACGCGCAATCGCGCGGCCGTCGGCGATGCTTTGCGTGGCTATAAGGAGATTCACCTGCGTGCCTTGAAGCTTCTGAAACCGGGTGGTGTGCTGGCGACGTTCTGCTGCTCGCATCACGTGAGCGCAGAGCTGTTCCAGGACGTCATCCTCTCGGCGGCCTATGATGCCCACAAGCTGCTCCGCCGCGTGGCGACGTACGGTCAGTCGCCCGATCATCCCGTAATGCCTGCGATTCCGGAGACGGAGTATTTGAAGGGATACGCTTTTGAGATTGTTCGATAGCGCTACGTCCTTCCCCCGTCCGTCGGTGGTTGATTTCACGAATTGAATTTGCCCTGAAACGAGACAGGTGTCTCGAACACTGTCGGATTCCGTCAACCAGTCGTTGCGCTCCCAGCGGCCGGTTTCACGCTGTTTACCGTCGAAGGGGCAAATCACTCCCATCCGCCGGAAGAATTAGCCGACTCGAGCGTGCTTCATTGTGTCGGGGATTTGACCCGCTACAACGTGATGAATGGCCGGCCCGTGGTGCTTTGCGCCGCAGTTTAGCTGCTAGAGGAGGGCTTTTGCTGCGGCTTCCGTGAGTTCTTCCAGTGAGGAGGAGGCGGTGCCGTGGCGGTGAAGGTGTCCTGCGTAAGGCAGTCATTGGCACCTCACCTGCTGACCCTACTCTCGATATGGGTCTGCCGTTTATTAGCAGCCGCGCGAAGCGGCGTGATCAGGTTGTCGCCGTCGATCTTGGTGTGAGAACGACCAAGGCCGTGCATGTGCAACGGCACGGCGACACGTTCCATCTGGTCAATTTCGCCTTCGTCGATTCTCCCATCTTTGAAAAGAATTCCCCTCCCGACGTCTTAAGCGATCACCTCAAGAACGTCGTTCGCACGTTGGGTTACAAGGCGAAGCTTGTGACGCTGGCGCTTGGCGATGGAGAGACCGTTTTCCGTCAGGTGGAGGTTCCGTTGATGCCGGTATCTGATTTGCGTCGGACACTGAAGTTTAATGCGAAAGCATATCTTCAGCAGGATTTTCCGAATCATGCTTTCGACTGTCATTACGTGGCCGGTTCATCGCAGCCGACAAAAGCTGCTGAAACAGGGAAACCGGCGGCACCAGCGGGAGGTGTCCAGAAGCAGAAGGCTTTGGTAGGTGGCGTTCGGCAAGAGACGCTGAATCGGATTCAAGCGGCGTGCAAGGCGGCGGGCTTGGTTGTCGATCACGTCGTTCCGGGAGCGGTTGGACCCGTGAACTCCTTTGAAATGGCGGAGCCCGAATCCTATCGCAGCGAGGTGGTTGCCCTGGTTGAGCTCGGGTTCAAAAGCACAGCCATCACGATTCTCGACTGTGGTGAGATCGCGTTGAATCGCGTGGTCGCCATTGGCGGCGATCGATTGACCAGCGGGTTGGCGGAAGCACTTGGAATCAGTTATCAGGAAGCTGAGAACATCAAGGTGGGAATGGCGAGTGAGGTGGCGCAGGATCTTGAGCCGCTCATCCACCCGCTTGGCCGCGAGCTTCGCGCCTCTATCGACTTCTTTGAAAATCATCACGACAAGGCCGTAGGCAAGGTTTTCTTGTCTGGCGGATCGGCTTGCGGCGAATTGATTGTGCAGTCACTGCAGACGGAGTTGATGGTGCCGTGTCAGATATGGGTTCCCACCAAGGGCCTCCAAATGGCTTTCTCCTCTGATCGGATGGGGGATCTAGAGCAACTCGCCCCGAAACTCACCGTGGCTGTCGGTGCTGCTGCTGCGTCTTTCTAGTTTTTTGTATCTATGCCAATTCGCATCAATTTGCTGGCTGAAGCGCACGCAGCCGAGGAAGCGCGCCGGAAAGACCCCGTCAAGCGCGCTACTTACATTGGGGCATTTTTCGTTTTCTGCGTGGTTCTCTGGTCGGGGACTTTGCAGATGAAGCTCTTTGTTGCGAAAAGTGAATTGGGCAGCGTGAGCGTCAAGTGGAGTTCCATCGAGAAGAACCACAAGACCACCGTTGACGCCCAGAAGACGAGCATGGAGGAGGAGAAGCGTCTAGCAGCCCTTTATGAAGTGTCCACGAATCGCTTTTTGTGGGGCCCCGCCTTGAATGCTTTTCAACAAACCTCTGTGGATGGCATTCAGGTCGTGAAGCTCAAGACTGAGCAGACGTATGTCGTCACCGAAGGAACGCCCAGTCGAACCAACGGTACCACGGTGGTGGCTGGAAAGCCGGGGACTGCGACGGAACGCGTCTCAATGTCGATTGATGCGATGGATGCGAGTTCGATGCCCGGAAAAAGCATCAACCCTTTCAGGGAAGCCTTCGCGAAGGCCGCGTTCTTCAAGGCGAACCTCAATAAGACAAATGGCGTGATGCTCGTGAGTCGTTCGGCTCCCCAGAATAGCCCAAGTGGTGACCGGACGTTTGTCATGTTTAGCTTAAAAGCGACCTTTCCGGAGAAGACCCGCTAAGATGAAGAACCTGCCAAAAGAAAAACGTGACCGTCTGATCCTTGTGGGCATCGGCACCCTGATCATCGCTGTTGGTCTCTACTATGGAGTAATAACCATGCAGCAGAAA
The DNA here is from genome assembly GCA_945872975.1 of Pedosphaera parvula Ellin514. Lineage (GTDB taxonomy): Bacteria > Verrucomicrobiota > Verrucomicrobiia > Limisphaerales > JADJPG01 > JADJPG01. The sequence goes on along the minus strand of CAMCCU010000371.1, from coordinate 440 downwards.
GCCTTGTTGAGCACGGCCAAGGCAAAGACTGATCTGACGGGTAAACTCGGCGACGCACAGAAGTTGATCGGAAGCGCCGTAACGATTCAAAAGGGTCTGGAGTCCGCCACCGCCCGGCGCAAAGCGATTGAAGCGACGCTGCCTTCTGGTGACATGTATTCCTGGATCATTTCGACCGTAAATGCCTTCAAAGAAAAGTACGACGTCGATATCCCGCAGTTCAGCCGTGAAGTGCCCACGACGATTGGAATCTCCGCCAGTTTTCCCTACAAGGCGGCAACGTTCATTTTGCGAGGCACCGCTCATTTCCATGAGCTCGGCCGGTTCATTTCAGACTTCGAGAACGCGTTTCCCTATATGCGCATCCAGAATATCGAGATCGAGCCAAACCCCGCTGGCAGCGGTGCAACTCCTGCGGATGCCGAGAAGCTGCTGTTCAA
>CAMCCU010000370.1 GCA_945872975.1 Pedosphaera parvula Ellin514 | reverse complement strand
TTACCCGAAGGAAGCGGATTACTACAAGAAATACCGCGGACGCATCGAGGCGGTCAGCGTGGCGGATGTGCAGCGCGTGGCGCAGAAGTATCTGGATACTTCGAAGCTCGTGATTCTCGCCGTCGGTCAGAAGGACGAGATTCTCAAAGGCCATCCGGACCATCCCGTGACCATCAAGTCGCTCGCCGGTGACAAGCTCACGGAGCTACCACTCCGCGATCCACTGACGATGAAGCCGATGGCGAAGTGAGCTGCGTGTCGGACGGATTTTTATTTCCTCGGGCGGACGCCGCCTCCTAGACTCCGGGCCTCTGCATGGAAATCATCATCAAGCCCACCGTGGCCGAAGCGCAGCAGGAGACGGCGAAGATTATGCGCCGTCAGATCTCGCGGAAGCCGGACAGCGTCCTCGGCCTGGCGACAGGTTCCACGCCCATCGGCGTGTATGCGCTGCTGGCGGCCATGCACGAGCAGGGCGCGCTGGACTTCTCGCAGGTCAGCACGTTTAACCTCGATGAGTATGTCGGTCTGGAGGCCGGGCATCCCTGTTCGTATCGCGAGTTCATGCGCGAGCATCTCTTCGGTAAAGTAAACCTCGCGCCGTCGCGGATTCATTTTCCGGACGGCACGGCGAAGGATGTTCCATTGCACTGCGCGGAGTATGAGGCCGCCATCGTGCGTGCGGGTGGAATCGATCTTCAACTGCTGGGCATTGGACGCGAGGGCCACATCGGCTTCAACGAGCCGAGCAGCTCGCTGGCGTCGCGCACGCGGATCAAGACGCTCACGCCGCAGACGGTGCAGGACAATGCGCGCTTCTTCGGCAGCGCGGACAAGGTTCCTCGGCACGTCATCACCATGGGAGTCGGCACGATCATGGACACGCGGCATTGCCTGATGCTGGCGACGGGCGGCGGTAAGGCGGAAGCGGTGGCGCGCATGGCAGAGGGCGCGATCACGGCGGATTTGCCGGCGTCGATTCTCCAGATGCATCCGGCCTGCACGCTGGTGTTGGATGAAGTCGCCGCTGCGGAGTTGAAGCGCTGCGAATACTACCGCTGGGTTTACGACAACAAACCCGAGTGGCAGCGGGTGTAGCCTGCGAGGGGTTCACCCCAAATCCGGCGGTTGAATTGGCCGCGAAAGAACACAAAGAGCGCAGAGAAAAGGTTTTCATTCACGCACTCGCCCCCGCGCATATCCTCCGGCGGGTGAGGCCAAAGGCAAGCAAGGTTTTGACTCCAATTTCTCTACGTTCTCTACGTTCTCTGCGTTCTTTCGCGGCTATTCCAGCTGCTCTTTTTTGAGGTTCACTTCCGCTCTTCGCCGTTGACGATGACGCGGAGTTCCTTCAGCTCGTTCCCTTCCGCAATCTGCATGAGGCAGAGATCTGCCGGTGCGCCAACGCGGAGACCAGCAGGCAGCTCCATCAACTTCGCGGGAATTTCCGATAGCCGTGGCCAGACCTTTTGCCAGGAACAACCCAGCATCGTCGCCGCGCGAAACACGCCTTCGATGGGACGCAGGGCGGAGCCGGCGAAGTTGGGCCTGCCGGGCTGGCGCACGATTTGGTCGGGCCCAACTTCGAGAGTGAGCTTGCCGAGCGGGTAGCGTCCCGGCTCCATCCCGGCGGCGGACATGGCGTCGGTGGTGTAGTAAATGGAATCGTATTCCAACACGCGATGGACGAGGCGAAAGAGAGCAGGGGAGACGTGAATGGTGTCCGGAATTAAACTCGCGACCAGGCCGGGAGCCTCGAAGACGCGCCACAGAATGTTGTCGTGACGATCCAGATCGCGAGGGATTGCGTTGCCGAGATGCGTGAACGCCGTCGCGCCGCGTCGGACAGCTTCGGCGAGAATCTCGGCGGACGCGTTGGTGTGGCCGAGGCTGACTTTGATTCCCAACCCCACCGCTTGTTCGATTGCGTCCAGCGCGTTCCGTCGTTCAGGCGCGAGTGTGATGAGGAGAGGATCGTTGCCCGTGGCGTCGCGAAGTTCGCGGAGATGAGCGGGCGTGGGGTCCATCATCAACGCGGGATCATGCGCGCCGCAGAAGCCGGGTTCAGCGGAGAGGAACGGACCTTCGACATGCCAGCCGGCGATCGCGTGACGCAAGGCAGGCGTGGCGTCGCGGAGCTGGCAAAGGTGCCGGAGACGGGAGATGAGGCGTGTCCAGTCATCGGTGATCAACGTCAGGAGAAATCGCGTGCAGCCGGCGGCGTTGAGGTGATGGACGGCGGTGAGCAGATCGTCTGCGGAAAGATTGTCCTGCTGGAAATCAATTCCGCCGTAACCGTTGATCTGAAGATCGAGTAGCGCGGGAGCAATCCAGACGTCCGCCGCTACGGACGGTTTCGCGGAGGTGACGGATTGGATGAGTCCGTGTTCCCAACGAATCTCCACCGGCTCGCCGGTGGCGAAGTGCCGTCCGCAAATGACGCCGCTGTTCATAGGTGATGCTGGTCGGTTCAGTGCGACGGACGATGGCACTGAATGCGGGTTGGGTTCAATCCCGCGATGGGCTCCGTTGCTTTTGCTGAGTGGCGTCAAAGAAAACGGGCGGCGAGCCGTGTGGCTGCCGCCCGTTTGTGCTGTCGAAAGGTCTGTTTACTTCATCAATGCCTGCGCGGCTTCGATCATCTTCGCAGAAGTCAGGCCGTGGTGTTGGTAGAGTTCTTCGGCGACGTAGGCGGACTGGCCGAACTCGCCCGCGATGCCCAGGCTCTTCATGCGATGCGCGATGCCCGCCGTGGACAGCGCGTGGGAAATCTGCGCGCCCATACCGCCGATGATTTGATGATCCTCGATCGTGACGACGCGACCGGACGCGGCTTTCACCGCGGCGCCGATGGTTTCCACGTCCACCTGGTTGATGAACGGGTTGTTGATGACGGTGGCCTTGATGCCTTGCTCGGCGAGTTTCTTGCCGGCTTCGATGGCCTTGTTCACGAGCACGCCGCAGGCGATGAGCACCACGTCGGTGCCTTGCTGGAGAACCTGCGCCTTGCCCCACGGATACGTCGCGCCTTCGACCCAATACATCGGGTAATTCTCGCGGCCGACGAAGAAGATGTAGCTCTCGCCATCCTTGCCGGCGGCGCGGTCGGCGGCCTGGCGCTTGATGGATTCATACATGAGCGCCTCGGCTTCGTCCGGGCAGGACGGCGCGATGACGCAGGTGTGAGGGATGGCACTCGTGGCAGCGAGGTAAGTCGTGGCCTGATGGCTCGCGCCGTCAGCGGCGTCTTGAAAGCCGATATGCGAGAACATCGCGATGACGGGCGCTTGCGAGAGCGCGGCCATGGTGAGCGGGAGGTTGCCCTTCGTCACACCGAACTGACCGAATGTATCGACGATCGGGATGTAGCCGGCCTTCGAGAAGCCAGCGGCGACGCTGACCATGTTCGCCTCGGCAATCCCGACTTCGATGAAGCGTTCGGGGAAACTTTTCTGGAACGTGCTGATGCCGGTCGAGCCTTGCACATCGCACGAGATGGAATACACGGGCAGACCTTCCTGCGCGGCGCGGATGGCACCTTTGGCGAGGCCGCCCTGCACTTTGTCCTTCTTCACGGAAGGCGCGGCGGCGGGTGCGGCGGCGGCTTTCGCTTTCTTGGCTTCTTCCTTCTTTTCCCAATCGACGCGGAGCGCCTTCGCCCAGTCGGCGAGTTCAGCGGGGGTTTCGTTGCCGTAAATCTCGTTCACGAACTCGATGATCTTTTCGCCGTTGGCCAGCGGGAAGCCGTGGCCGCCAGCGGAGTTCTCCATGGTGGACTTCACGCCGTAGCCCTTGATGGTCTTCAGCCACAGACAGACGGGAACGTTCGGATTGGCCTTCGCCTGTTCGATGCCCTTTTCCAGCGCCTGATAGACGGCCTGCAAGTCGTGGCCGTTGGCGACAAAGATCACGTTCCAGCCCAGCGAGCTCATCGCCTGGAAAGTATTCTGCATCGAGAAGGAATCCTTCGTGATGCGGCCGGAGAGCTTGGTGTCGTTGTCCGAGACGAGCATCACGAACGGGTTCACGCGACCCTTCGCGGCGAGGCCGGGAATGGCGGCGAACGCTTCCTTCGCCTCGCCTTCCATCGATGCGCCGTCCGAGATGGTGACGATGGTGACGCGGTCGCGCTTCGAGACTTTGTCCGCGATGGCGAGACCTTGCGCCTGCGGAAGCGCGGAACCGAGCGGGCCGTTGCTGAGGAGCACGCCTTCGGGATTCAGATGCGATTCGCCGTGGCCGGTGAGCTTGCTCTTGATGCCGCGAAAACCTTTCAAGTCCTCGAAGGTCATCCCGTCGAAGCCGTAGTTCGCGCGCAGGGCGTAGATGCCGTTCTCGGCGTGGCCGGCGTCATTCGCGAAGTTGAAGGCGTCATACCAGGGCTGTCCGGTCGTGGCGAACATGACGGCGTGAACAGCCGCCATCATTTCCGCGAAAGCCGCCGGGCCGCCCCAGTGGCAGGCTGCGCCGCCGTTGACGGCGTGGACGTTCATCAGGGCGACGAGGGCGCGGGTGGCGCGCGGGTCGGCGAGAGTCACGGACTGGCCGGCGGTGTTCTGGACCGAGACAGAATATTTCGGCGCGGACTTCGGAGTCGCGGCGAGCTTGGACTTGATGGAAAGCGCGGTCAGCGGCGGAGCTTCAACGGGTTTAACGACGGAGGTATCTGCGGCCATAGATTACAGGGTTCGAGTCGGTCAGTTGTTCAATACAAAGGAGGGTAAATTAGGAGCCGACCGCCAAAAAGGAAGAAAGAACTTCGCCGAGCCGCGGGCTTATCTGCCCACGGGTAGCGCGTGAAGAAGAACGTCTTGGCCGGCGCCCGCCCCTTGAAGTGGCGCAAGTGGACGGGCTGCCCGAATTCATTCGTCAACGCGAAGTCAGGAATGCTCTCAAGACGAAAGATGCCCGGTTCGTTGGTGGGGGAAAGACAGGCTCTGGCTTCGGTACTTCCAGAGCGGTGGTTTTGCCAGTGCGTTGAACCTGATCGATACAGCTCGAATCCTCGGAATCACTTGCAGGCGAAAGCTCGCTTCGTCGCCCATCCGGCTTCAACTCGCGCACCACGCCTTTGACCGCAAAATTTTGAACTGCCCCGCGGGAATTCAGGAGTGATACCACCCCCGGTCGACAAGGATTTCCTGTCCGGTGATGGCGCGGCTGGCGTTTGATGTGAGGAAGAGGGCGACGTCGGCGATTTCCTCCGGCTGAATCAGGTCGGGCAGGCATTGCGACTTTCGGATGAGTCGTTTCGTGGCGGGACGAACGTATTGCTTGAGCTGACGCTCGGTCATGACCCAGCCGGGGGAAAGGGTGTTGACCCGGATTCGCCGCGGCCCGACTTCACGGGCGAGCGCGCGGGTGAATCCCAGGATGCCGCCTTTGGTGGCGACGTAGCAGGACATGGGCGCGGTGCCTTGGTGGAATGTGATCGATGCCAGGTTCACGATCGCGCTTCCGGGTGGCATCGCGGTCACGGTTTCACGGCAGGTGAGAAAGTAAGCGCGGAGGTTGAGGGCGTGGAGTTGGTCCCAGTCTTTGACGGAAGTTTTGCCGAGTTCGATACGCTGGTCCCGGGCTGCGTTATTGATCAGGGCGTGGATGGGTTTTCCATTTCTACGAATCGTCCCAATCCATTTCATGATCTGCCGTTCACTGAGCAGATCAACCTTGGCGAAGTGCGCATTGGGGCCGGTCGCCTTGGCGAGGCTCTGGCCGGCGCGTTGTTCGGTGTCGCAGAAGTGGACTTGGGCTCCTTGAGCATGGAAGGCGCGGACGATGGCGGCGCCGATGCCGTTGGCACCGCCGGTGACGAGGACGATCTGGTTGCGAAGTTCTGGAAGGATCATGCGCGAACGATGCCGCAGGGCCGGGTTCGGCGGAAGTGAATTTG
>CAMCCU010000369.1 GCA_945872975.1 Pedosphaera parvula Ellin514 | reverse complement strand
CAGCACCGAATCGACGATGACCGCCAGCGGCCACGGCTTGAGCAGGCTGGCCCCGATGCTCACCAGCATGAGCGCGCCCACCAGCCCCATCCGGCGCGCATCCGGACGGAAGAATTGAAACACCCGACGTGCGTTGTTCATCAGCGCCGTGACCCTAACAGCCGCGCGCGCGCGCACAAAGTTGAAAGGAGGAGGGCGGCGGGAGGATTCCCTCCCCGGTCACACTGACTTCAGCGCGTCGATCACGGGGAGGCGTGAGGCGCGGACGGACGGGAGGAAACTTCCCATCAGCCCCACAATGACGGCGAAGATCAAACCTTCACCCATCAGGCGGGGCGTTACTGTGAATTCGAAAACGATCTCGCTGAACGTCTCGAAGCCCATCGTCGCTGTCGTGTAGCCGTTCCATAGAGACGCAATCGCGCAGCCGACCACGCCTCCGATCAGCGCCAGCAGCGCGCCCTCGATCAGCAGCGCGGCCACCACCGAACGCCGGCGGAAGCCCAGGACGCGGAGCGTGCCGATCTCCCGCGTGCGCGCGCCGATGCTCGCATACATCGTGTTCATCGCCGCGAAGACTGCGCCGACCGACATCATGATGGCCAGGAAGCCGCCGAGCCATTTGATGGGCGCGGCCGTCATGGTCTGCTTCTGGTAATAGGCCTCTTCCTTCTCGGCCTTCAGCTTGAAACGGCGATCCGCCTCGATTCGTTCCAGCAGCTTCGCGCCCGCCGCTTCATCCACGGGACGAACGAGGAAGCTCGAATACAGATCGCGCTCGAACAAGGAGCGGCACTCGTCCGCGTCCATCCAGCATTCGGAATCGAACGCGCTGCCGCCACCATCAAGCCAGCCGACCACCGTGAGCGACGCGGTGCCCGCCTTGAAGGATTGGCCGAGGCCGAAGTTCGCAAACCGCTTCGCCATCCGCGAGCTGACGACGATCTCGCGCTTGCCCGGTGTGAACCATCGGCCGGCGATCAGCTTCACCTGCGGACGCAGCTCCGCTCCCCGCGCCGAGATTCCGCGCAGGAGAACGTTCGCTTCGCCGTTGTTGTTCACGCGGGGCAGATTCGCCAGCACCAGAACGTCCGCCGAGATGACGGGCTCGTTGCGTTCGTTGCGAGCGATCTCCTCGAAGTATTGAATCTCCCGCAGGTTCTCGCGCGAGATGAGGCTGGCGGATTCGGCGGTCGAACCCTTGCGGACAATCATGATGTTCCGGGAGTCGCCGGTGTTTCCGCTGCTCTTCTCGATGCCGGCGGCGAGCGATTGCAGCAGCACGAACACGAACACCACCAGCGCAATGCCGAGCACGGTGGCGAAGGTCGAGCGCCAACGAATCAGCACATTGCGAAAGCTGTAGCGAAGGGGCAGGGCCATGGTTCAGTCGAGAGTTTTCAAGCCTTGCACCACGCTCGTGCGTGCCACGCCGATCATCGGCGCGATGGCTGACAGCAGGCCGAGCACCGCCGCGATGGTGAAGGCCAGCGCGAGCATCTGCGGCGTGACCTCGAATACGACGAACATTCCGCTCGTGAGCTTCGGCATGTCCAGCGAGCGATACAGCAGCCACGCGCCGCCCGCGCCGAAGAAGGCGCCGAGCGTTGCCAGGCCGAAGCTCTCCGCGAGGATGAAGGCGAACAGCTCGCGCCGCCGGAATCCGAGCGCCTTCAGGACGGCGAGTTCGCGGAAGCGTTCGCGGATCGCCATGCTCATCGTGCTCACGGTGACGAGCAGCAGCGCGAACACCACGACCATGCTGATGCCGCCGATCAGAATCTTGATGTTCGCCCACATGGAAACGAAGCCGAGCTGGAACGCGCGCTCCGTCTCGGCGCGCACTTCCGCGCTCGTGTTCGCGAACGCCTTGTTGATGCGCTCCGTGATGAGCGGCGCTTCCTCGACGGAGGACGCCTTCACCCACCACGTCCCGACCGTGCCGGGATTGCCGAGCGATTCGTCGAGATACTTTTGGTGGAACATGACGTTGCGATCATCCGCCGTGCCTTCGTAGATGCCGGCGATCTTGAACTCCAGATCGCACGGATAAATCTGGCCCGTGAACGGCATGCGGTCGCCGATCTTCAGTTTGTATCGATCCGCCGTCATCTTGCCGACGATGGCGGAAGTGCGGTCGGCAATCCACGCCTTCAACTGCTCGGGCGGCACCTTCGCGTCCGACAGCAAATCCAGCGCGCGCACCGGGTCCACCGCGAACTGCGCGAAGCTCGTGAACTTCTCGTCGCCCTTGTAGAGCCCGCCGTAATAGCTGAACGGCGTGATGGCCGCCACGCCGGGAATGCGCTCGATGGTCGGGAGTTGCCGTGCGGGCAGCGGCTGCGCCAGCGAGACTTTATTGCGCACGATGATGCGCAGCGTGGAGCCTTCGTCGTTGATCGGGTTGGTCAGCTCGCGCAGCGCGACCTGCAATGTCACGAGGAGAAACAGGCTGACCGCGACGCTCGACACCGAGAGCAGGAAGCGGCGTTTGTTCCGCAGCGCATTGCGCGCGATGAAGCCGGCGATGGTCAATTGGTCAGCTCCCCCTTCTCCAGATGAATCGAGCGCGAGCCGAACGCCGCCGCCTTCGGATCGTGCGTGACCATGATGACGGTCTTGCCGATCTGCTTGCTCAGGAGTTGCAGGATGGAAAGGGCTTCCTGCGCCGAGCTGGAATCCAGATTGCCCGTCGGTTCGTCGGCGACGATGAGCTTCGGGTCCGTGACCAGCGCGCGGGCGATCGCCACGCGTTGTTCCTGGCCGCCGGAGAGCTGCCTTGGCAAGTGCTTGCTCCGATCGGCCAACCCCACCAGTTCCAGCGCCGTCTTCACTTGCTCGCGACGCCGTTTCGCGCTGAGTCGGGTGAGCAGCAGCGGAAGCTCCACGTTCTCAAACGCGGTCAGCACGGGGATGAGGTTGAAGGTTTGAAACACGAACCCGACGTTCTGATTGCGCCAGTCCGCGAGGCCCGATTCGTTGAGCTTCGTGACGTCGATGTCCTGCACGCGGCAGATGCCTTTCGTGGGACGATCAATGCCCGCGATGATGTGGAGCAGCGTGGACTTGCCGGAGCCGGACGGGCCCATGAGCGTGAGGAACTCGCCCTGCGCGATGTCGAGCGAGATGTTGTTCAGGGCGACGACGTCGATCTCGCCCTGCCGGTATTCCTTGGACAGTTCGCGGATGGTGACGATGTTCGACGGGCTCATAATAGCTGCGGAAGGGATAGTTGATGGATCTGAGATTGGCAACTGGGGAGCCGTTTCAAAACATGCTCTTACGTTTTACGGCTTACGTTTCACGTTTCCTCTCTTTTCAACCTCCGTCTCAATCCATCGCAGATATCGTTCCGTGCCCGTCGCGATGGGCAGCGCGATGATCTCCGGAGTGTCGTAGGGATGCTGGGCGAGGATGAGTTTTTCGAGCGCGCCGAGTTTGCTTTTGGCGGTCTTGAACACGATGAGGATTTCGTTGCTCTGTTCGAGTTTGCCCAGCCACCAGTAGTGCGATTCGACGGCAGGGATGAGATTGGCGCAGGCGACGAGCCGGGCTTCCAGCGCGGCACGAGCGAGGACGCGTGCGGTTTTGCGATTGGGCGCGGTGACGAGGATCAAGTTGAAGAGCCTTGCAGTTTTCATGTGAAATGATGTGAAGGAAGTTTATCCGCGGCTTGGAGGCGATGCGAGAGATTGATCGAGCGCGATGCGTCTTGCGGGTCCTGATTCACGATTCGTATTGCGGGCGGTTTGCGGTATGGTGCGTCGCGTAGGGTGAACGAGATGGCTTTGATCCGAATAATGATCGCGGTGTGGCTGCTGACGGCAGGAGTGACGTCGGCACGCGAGGGGTATGTGGAGACGCGGGATGGGAAAGTGTTCGAGGGTCATGTGCGGTTCGAGTCGAACGCGGTGGTGGTGGTGGATGTCGGGAGGGTGCTGCGAGTGGAGGTGAGCATTACCAATCTGGCGGCGCTGACCTTTCTGTCGCAGTCGGAGGAGCCGGAACTGTTTTCGTTCGGCACCGGAGCGTTGCCGGAGTCAGGTGAGTTGCCGAGCCCCTGGATGAGCGAGGATGTGGGAAGCGTGCGCGTGGCGGGGAGCGCGGAGTTTCGTCGGGGCGCGTTTCGCGTGCGGAGTTCAGGAACGAATGCGGTGGGCATGGCGGACGCGGGTCATTTCGTTTTCAAGCCGGTGGCGGATCGGTGCGAGTTGGTGGCGCGCGTCTCGAAGGTGCAACGGACGGACCCGTGGGCGAGGGCGGGTTTGATGATGCGAGAGACTCTGGACGCGGGAGCGAGGAATGTTTTCCTGTCGGTGTCGGCGGCGCGCGGCGGCGTGTCCCAGTGGCGGGAACGGTTCGGTGAGGAGACGAGCATCACGCTGGACCGTGGCATGTCCGTGACGTGCTGGCTGAAGCTGAAGCGGGATGCGGATGTCTTCACGGCGTTGAAGTCGCGCAATGGGATGCAGTGGACGGTGGTGGAGCGTTTCACGATGGCAATGGCGAAGGACTATTACGTGGGCCTGGCGGCGGTGAGTGTGCGGGGGGATGTGCTGAATGAATCGGTGTTCGAATACGTGGAGTCGGGACCGTCGGTGAAAAATCGCTGGTTCACGCCGCAGGTGGAGCTGTCGAGCGGTTCATCCAAGATCGGTTATCTGGAGGCGATGGATGATTCGACGATCTATTTCGAGAACAAGCTGGGCCGCGAATCGATGTCGAGGGCGAGCGTTGCCAATATTCGTTTTCAACCGGTGCCGTCGCGATGGGCGGCGTTCTTGAATCAGGATCGAACGGGCGTGCTGCTGACGAGTGGGGAGTTTATCGATGGCGATTGCCGGAGCATCGAAGGCGGCCGGGTGACGGTGAGTTCTGTGCCGCTGGGTCTGGTGCGTTACGATGTGAACAGCGAGGTGCTGGCGTTGGTGTTGCGGAGGCGCACGGCATCGAGCGCGCATTCGTATGAGGTGAAGCTGAATGATGGCTCGGTGTGGCGCGGCCGCGACGCGGTGATTGACCGGCTGGGGGTGACGATTCGCGAGCCGGCCCTGGGCTTGCGTTACATCCCGCTGCACGAAGTGGCGGAGTTGCGTCGGAGATCGTGAACGGATGGTTTTTTCCGCGCGCGACTTTTCGCCCGGTAAACGAGGAAGATTTCGGAGCCGACCTTTCGGAGGGATTTTAATTCCAACGGCGCGGCGTCGGCGAGATGACGGACGGATTCTCCTTCGGCGATGGTCGGGGCGTTGCGACCGCCGAAGAGCTTCGGGCAGATGGTGAGGTTGAATTCATCGACGAGTCCCGCACGAATGAGCGCGGCGTTCAACTCGCCGCCGCCTTCGCACAACAGCCGGCGCACGTTCCATCTCGCATGAAGCCATTCCAGCACTTTCGCGAAGTCGATCTGATTGCCGGGACTGACGAAAACGTCGTCGCTGAGCGAGCGAAGGGCTTTCAACTTCGTGGCGCTGGCGCGTTTTGAGGTGACGAGAAGGATGGGCGAGAACCTGTGTTGAAAGATCGCGGCGCGCGGATTGATGCTGCCCGAACCGCTTACAATTACGCGCAGGCTGTATTCGCCGAGACCGTTGCGCAGGCGCATTTTCTTGAAGCGCTCGCCGCCTGCGCCGAGCAGGACTTTGTTCAGGTCGAGCGTGCGCGCGCCCGCCATGACGGCATCCGCTGAGGTGCGGAGTTCATACATGTGCTCGAGGTCGCGCTTGCTGCCGAAGGAGGAGACCACGTGGTTCGAGGTGGCGATTTTGCCATCCGCCGTCATCGCCGCGTTCATGGAGACGAAGGGGCGTTTACTGCGTGAAGGCTTGGTCTTCATAGAATCAGCGTGGCGTCGCCGTAGCTGAAGAACCGGTAGCGTTCGCGGATGGCTTCCTGATACG
>CAMCCU010000368.1 GCA_945872975.1 Pedosphaera parvula Ellin514 | reverse complement strand
CGGGCGTCTTCGCGCTCGGGCTTGGCGCGGTTGAACGGGCAACGGTAGCAGTAGGGCGCCATCACGCGGTCGGTCTTGAAGAGCAGTTTCGAGTAGGTGCGATGGAAGAGATCGATCTGGCCGAGGCTGACCGCACCGATCGTGTCGCCATGATAGGCGCCGGCGAGGGAGAGGAAGCGTGGTTTGGACTTCGGTCCGCGTGTGCGTCGAGTGAACTCGTAGCTGAGCTTGAGGGCGACTTCGAGCGCGGTGGAGCCGTTGTCGCTGTAGAAAACTTTGGAGAAGGAGCAGGGGAGAAGAGGAGCAGAGGCGCGGATTTGCCTGCTCCTCTTCCCCTGTTCCCCTTTTCCCCTCCGCTCAACGACCGGAGCTGAGGAACTCGCCTGAACCAACCGCTCCGCCAGTACCGACGCTGGTTCATTCGCCAGCCCGAGCGCGGAGCTGTGAGAAATCTTCTTCAACTGGCGCGTGATGGCGGCGTTGATCTTCGGGTGCTGATGGCCGTGGAGATTCGTCCAGATGCTGGAGTTCGCATCGAGGTATTCGCGGCCGTTGGCATCGCGGAGCACGGTCCCCTTGCCGGACGTGATAACGATGGGCTCGCGCTTGAGCCAGTCGCGCATCTGCGTGAATGGATGCCAGACGTGGGCGTGGTCAAGTTTCGCGAGCGGGTGCATGGGGGAATTCGTAAAGCGTAAAACGTGAAACGTAATGGGGAGTGGGGCGCGGGGTTGGTTTGAATTGGTTACGTTTTACGCTTCACGTTTCACGAAACGCCGTGGTCAACGCGCGCTGCAGTTCGGCAATGTCCGCTCCGCTGTGCGCGGCGGTGACGGTGAGGCGCAGACGGGCTTCGCCTTTGGCGACGGTGGGATAACGAATCGCGGGAATGAAGACGCCTTGCTCGCGGAGCGCGGCGGCGGCGTTTATTGCGTCTGATTCGTCGCCGATCACGAGCGGCAGGATGGGGCTTTGGACCGGGGGCAAGGCTCGCCCGGAATTGATGACGGCGTTCTTGGCGGCGTCCACTTGTTGCCAGAGCTGCGCGCGGCGAACTTCGCCTTCCCTTGATTGCACGAACCGAATCGCTGCCGTGGCTGCGGCTGCGGCGGCGGGCACGGGCGCGGTGGAGAAGATGAAGCTGCGCGCGCGATTGATGAGCAGGTCGATGAGTGCGCGGGAACCGCAGATGTAGCCGCCGGCCGCGCCGAGCGCTTTGCCCAGCGTGCCCATTTGGATCTCCACGCGACCGGCGAGCTCGCAGGCTTCGGCGAGGCCGCGACGGTGTTCACCGAAGAGGCCGGTGGCGTGGGCTTCGTCGAGCATGAGCCATGCGCCATAACGATCCTTCAGCTCCACGATGTCGCGGAGCGGAGCAAGATCGCCGTCCATGCTGAAGACGCTTTCGGTGACGACGAGAACACGCGGCAGGCGAGAGGCGCCGGGCGCTGGGCGAGAGGAAGCCCATTTCAACTTCTTCTCCAGATCGTCCGCGTCGTTGTGCGCGAAGACGCGGAGCTTCGCGCCGCAGAGACGAGCGCCATCGATGATGCAGGCGTGGACGAGCTTATCGACGATGATGACGTCGTCCTTGTCGAGCAGGGCAGGGATGGTGCCGAGGGCGGTGGCGTAGCCGCTGGAGAAACTCAGCGCAGCTTCGGTGGCTTTGAATGCGGCGAGCGTTTCTTCGAGTTCGCGATGCGGCGTGAGCGAGCCGCAGATGAGTCGGGACGCGCCGGAGCCCGCACCGAAATCGCGCGCGGCGTTCGCGGCGGCTTCCGCAAGCGCGGGTTCGTTGGCGAGGCCGAGGTAATCGTTCGACGAGAAGTTGAGCATCGGCCGGCCATCGACGGTGATGCGCACGCCTTGCGGCGAACCAATGTCGCGGAGCTCGCGGTAGAGTCCCGCGCCGCGCAGTTGGTCCAGTTGCTCAAGCAGTTGTTTCTCGAAGGAGTTCATCAGAGCGAAGACATGATTAGCCGAAACCGGTTAACGGGACAGGGCCAAAATGCGAATGGACGACTTGCGCCGGCAGTGCCTTCCAATTGCTTCGCGACTTCTCCGGCTTTCTCTCGTTCAGTGAAAGTAGAGCCCATGTCGAAGATGACCTTCTGTGGCGAGGCTTCTGCACGCCGCAAGTGAGCATTCCTGTTTTGAAAACTACGCGGCACGGCCGTGGATTAAACTTGAAGCCAGAAATCAGTGGGGACCGCAGCAGGACCGGGCACTGGTGAAGGAGGGCGGCACGGACATTCGGACGTTGCCGGAGCTGCTGGGTCATAGCGATATGAACACGACGCAGATTTACACGCAGGTGATGGCGAAGCCGGGGATCGGGGTGTGGAGTCCGCTGGAGGGGTGAGGTTCAAAGCTCAATGGGCAAAGGGAGGGAGTTCGTATAACGTGAAACGCAAGGGGACGGTGATGCGCTTACGTTCTTACGTTTTGCGCTTCACGTTCCCTGTCGTGGTGCTACGGGGCGAAGTTCTCGAAGAGGCTGGGGGCGACCTGGGTCGCGAGCTTCTTGCAGCGGGTGAGGATTTCTGTCGCGGATTCGCAGCCGAGCGCGAAGTCGGCGAGCTCGCGGGCTTCGGTCATCTTGAGGCGGCGGATGAGATACTTGATCTGGGGGACGGCTCCGGGCGCGGCGCTGAGTTCGGTGATGCCGAGGCCGAGGAGCAGGGGGGTGAGCACGGGATCGCCGGCCATCTCGCCGCAGACGCCGGTCCAGACGCCGTGCTTCGCGCCCGCTTCGGTGGTCATCTTGATCAGCCGGATGATGGCGGGATGCGTGGGCTCGTAGAGGTGCGCGATGCGTTCGTTCAACCGATCGACGGCGAGGGAGTATTGGATGAGGTCGTTGGTGCCGACGCTGAAGAACTTCACGCGGCGCGCGAGGGATTCCGCTGCGAGGGCGGCGGAGGGTATCTCGATCATCGCGCCGACTTCGAGGTGTTCGTCGAAGGGGATGCCTTCTGTGCGGAGTTCGGTCTTGAACTCTTCGACGAGGGCGTTGGCCTGGAGAAGCTCATCCAAGCCGGAGATCATGGGGTACATCATCTTGATGTTCCCGGTGACGCTGGCGCGGAGGATGGCGCGGAGTTGCACGCGGAAGATGGCGCGTTCCTGGAGGCAGAACCGGATGGCGCGCCAGCCGAGGAAGGGGTTCATCTCTTGCGGCACGTTCAGGTGGGAAAGGAATTTGTCTCCGCCCAGATCGAGGGTGCGGATGATCACAGGGCTGGGCTTCAGCGCGTCGGCGACCTGGTAATACGCCTGGAATTGTTCCTCTTCGGTCGGGAGGACGTCGCGGTTGATGAAGAGGTATTCGGTGCGGAACAGGCCGACGCCTTCGGCACCGCTGGCGAGGACGGCCTCGGTGTCGGAGGGTTGCTCGACGTTCGCCGAGAGCAGGATGGGGACGCCGTCGAGTGTGATGGCCGGCTTGTCGATGGTGTCGCGCAGTCTCTCTTCGAGTGTGACGCGTTTCTTAACGAGCTGACCGTATTCGAAAAGGGTCTGGTCGGTGGGATTGACGACGATCTGGCCGTTGTAGCCATCGAGCAGGGCATAGGTGCCGGAGGCGATTTCATGGGTGGCGTTGTGCAGGCCGACCACGGCGGGAATCCGCATGGAGCGCGCCATGATGGCGGTGTGCGAGGTGCGGCTGCCGCTGTCCGTGGCGAACCCGAGCACCAGCTTCTTGTCCATCTGCGCGGTCTGCGAGGGTGTCAGATCGTAGCTGATGACGATGCAGGGTTCCTTGAGCTTGCGGAGGTCGAGATTGGTCTCTCGCCCGCTGAGGTTGTCGAGCACGCGGCCCGCGACGTCGCGCATGTCGGTGGCGCGTTCGCGAAGGTAATCGTCGCCGATGGAGCTGAGGGTCTTGATGTATTTCTCGGAGACCTGCTGCCAGGCGTAGCCGGCGGGAACTTTATCCTGACGGATGAGCTTGGTGACCTCATCGATCAGTGAGGGGTCTTCGAGGACGAGCAGGTGGGCATCGAAGATGGCGGCGTCGTTCGCGCCCAGGCCTTCGGTCAATTGCCGTTGGACTTCGAGAACCTGGTGGCGGGTATCGACGAGCGCTTGTTCGAGACGCTTGAGCTCGACGGGGATTTCTTCGTCGGAGATTTGGGTGTGGGAGATGACGTCGCCGTGCGGCTTGCCGAGTACGAGAATTTTCCCCCGGCAGACTCCCGGCGAAACCGGGATTCCACGGAAAATCCTTTCTCCCGTTCGCGCTGCGTCTGGCATGCTGCGGATGTTTATCCGGGATTGAGCGGATTGAAAAGTAAGAAAGAGGGTAGAGCGGCAATTTATTCTGAGTTCATGGCGGGCTGGTGTGGTAACGTCGCGGGCATCCGATGTCTGATCCTTGTTTGAAAGGGAAGTTGTGTGCACGCCTGCGGCTTTCGTCAGTCGGCGCGCTGGTGTTGCTGGTGGTCGCGCTCGCGGCGGTCCCGGTGGCGCTGGGGCAGGTGGTGATCAGCCAGGTTTACGGTGGTGGCGGCAATGCGGGAGCGCTGTTTCGCCATGACTTCGTGGAACTGTTCAACCGGGGCACCAACGTGGTGCATCTGGACGGCTGGTCGGTTCAGTATTCTTCGAGCGGCGGCACGTCGTGGAATGATGCGGCCTTGAGCGGCGACCTTGCGCCGGGCCGACATTATCTCGTGCAACTGGCTTCGGGCGGCGCGAATGGGGAATTGCCGCCGGCGGCGGATGCGGTGGGGACGCTGAGCCTCAGCGCGTCGGGCGGGAAGGTGGCCTTGGTCCAGTCGTTGGCGAATCTCGCTGGCGCTTGTCCGGGGACGAATACGATTGCTGACCTCGTTGGCTACGGAACTTCAGCGCCGACTTTGTGCTTCGAAGGTTCCGGTCCCGCACCCGCGCCGTCCAGCACGCTGGCGGTCATTCGCGCAGTGAACGGCTGCGCGGACACAGACGACAACGCCGCCGACTTCTTTGTCTCTGCGCCCGCACCGCGAAACAGTTCGGCACCGGCGGCTTCGTGTGGCGGTCAGAGAATCGCGGTGGCATTGCATGAGATTCAAGGCGTCGGGCATGCGTCCGGATTTGTCGGGCAGACGGTGACGACGACGACGAACGTGGTGACGGCGATGGTCGCGGGTGGATTCTTCCTTCAGGCGCGCGATGCCGAGGTGGATGAGGTTCCGGCTTCTTCGGAAGCGGTCTTCGTCTCGACGCCTGATGGGCTGCCTGCGCTCGCGGCGGTGGGAAATGCCGTGGTGGTCACGGCGTTCGTCGAGGAATTCAAGCCCGCCGCTGATCTCGCATCGCCGTCGCGGACCCAGCTCATCAAACCCACTCTCGAATTGATCGCCACGGGCCAGCCGTTGTCAGCGGTGACGGTAATCACCACGAATGATCTGAGAGGCGGATCTTCGCTGGAGCAACTGGAACGCTTCGAAGGGATGCGAGTCACCGTGGAGTTCTTGACGGTGGTGAGCGCGACGGAAGGCTTTATCCAGGAGGCGAGCGGCACCGGGATTTCGGACGGGGTTTTCTACGGCGTGCCGCTGGGTCTCCCGCGTCCGATGCGTGGGCCGGGCATCCCGCTGTTCGACGCATTGCCGGTGGAAGCACCCGCAGGCGTTCCGCGCTTCGACGGGAATCCCGAGCGTCTCCGCGTGGACAGCAATGCGCAGCCGGGCGCGCCGCGCATCGAGGTTGTTCCGGGGACGGTCGTTCACGGTTTGATTGGCGTGCTGGATTTTCAACGGCGCGCTTGGACGCTGTTGCCGGATGTGACGAGCGCGCCAGTCTTCTCGGGCATCCAGCCACCGGGGACGCTGGCGGACACTGGTTCGAACGAGGTGATGGTGGCGTCGTTTAATCTCCAACGGTTCTTCGACACGACGGAAGATCCGGCGGTGAGTGACGTGGTATTGACGGCG
>CAMCCU010000367.1 GCA_945872975.1 Pedosphaera parvula Ellin514 | reverse complement strand
GAGATGCTCTTCGCCCGGCAGCGCAATCGCAGCCTGCTCTTCGGCGGACTCATCGCCGCCTCGGCGCTCGCCGCCATCATCGGCTTCATCTCCGCGCGACGCGCCTTCCTGCGCCAGCAGCAGCTCAGCGAGATGAAATCCAACTTCGTCTCCAGCGTCTCGCACGAGCTCCGCGCGCCCATCGCCAGCGTGCGTCTGCTCGCCGAGAGCCTGGAGCGCGGCACCATCTCTGAGCCGGCGAAGCAGCACGAATACTTTCGCTTCATCGTCCAGGAATGTCGCCGCCTCTCCTCGCTCATCGAGAACGTGCTCGACTTCGCCCGCATCGAACAAGGCCGCAAGCAATACGAGTTCGAGCCGACCGATCTGCCCGCGCTTATCCGCCAGACGTTGAAGCTCATGACGCCCGCCGCTGCCGAGAAGCAAATCACCCTCACCACCAATCTCGACGACCCGCAGCATCCCATCGGTGATCTTCAACTCATCTGCGACGGCAGCGCCATCCAGCAGGCGCTCATCAACCTCATCGATAACGCGCTCAAGCATTCTCCCGCCGGTGAGACGGTGACGGTATGCCTCGGCAGTTCCGCGACTGCACCCGAAACCAATCTCCAACCTCCAATTTCAAATCGTCAAATTTCAGTATCCATCCAGGACCACGGTCCCGGCATCCCGCCGGAGGAACACGAGCGTATCTTCGAGCGCTTCTATCGACGCGGCTCCGAGCTGCGCCGCGAGACGCAGGGTGTGGGCATCGGTTTAAGCATCGTGAAACACATCGTCGAAGCCCACGGCGGGCGGGTGCGCGTGGAGAGCGAGGTCGGGAAAGGCAGCCGGTTCGCCATTGAACTGCCGTTTCAACCCAAGCGGAGGAAGGAATGAAAGCGAGCAGGTGGGAAAGTGGGGAATTGAGAAAGTGGGAGGCTAGCACTAATGGGCGGCCATTCCCACTTTCCCACCCTCTCATTTTCCCACCTGCCCACCTGCTCACTTTCTCCCCCGCCCCTTTTCCCCGCTGCCCGTCTTCATCAGGACTCCCATGAACCCCCGCCTACTCATCATCGAAGACGAACTGCCCATGCGCACCGCGCTGGCCGACGCGCTCGCGGGCGAAGGCTACCGAGTCCTCACCGCCGCCGATGGCCGCGCCGGACTCGACCGCGCTCTCGCCGAGAAGCCCGACCTCATCCTGCTCGATCTCATGATGCCGCGACTCGATGGCTTCGCCGTGTGCTCGGAACTTCGCCGACTCGGCCACGCCGTGCCCGTGCTCATGCTCACGGCGAAGGGCCAGATCGAAGATCGCGTGAAGGGACTCGATGTCGGCGCGGACGATTATCTCGTGAAGCCGTTCAGCACGGAGGAGCTGTTCGCCCGCGTGCGCGCCTTGCTCCGGCGTTCGCAGAAAGCCTTGAAGCCTCTGCACACGCTCACACTCGGCGAGGTGCAGATTGATTTCATCCAGCAGCAAGCGCGGCGCGGAAAGAAACTGCTCCATCTCACGGCCAAGGAGTTTGCCATGCTTCGTCTGCTCGCGGAGTCGGGAGGCGAAGCCATCAGCCGCGACCGTTTCCTCGACGCCGTCTGGGGCTACACCGCGTTCCCCACCACGCGCACCGTGGACATGCACATCGCGACGTTGCGCGGCAAGATCGAGAAGAACCCGGAGAAGCCGCGCTTCATCCACACCGTGCATGGCGTGGGCTACCGGCTGGAGCTGGGAGATGTCCGCTAAACACGCCAAAGGACGCTAAAGAATTTATGAAAGCTAGCTCGCCCTCACCCCGGCCCTCTCCCCCAGGAGAGGGAGCGCGATGGACCAGCCATGAAATGTTCGAGAGCAAGTTTCCGCGCCCGCGCCTTTCGGAAGGAGTGGACGAATGCTCGAGCGCAACGAACGCGGAGATCGGCTTCCAAACTTTCCGGCGTGCCGGCCGCGCTCCCTCTCCTGGGGGAGAGGGCCGGGGTGAGGGCGGTCCCACCTCTTCATCCAGCCTCAGTTTCTTTCGCGTCCATTCGCGTGTTTCGCGGATCATCTCTGCTCTCAAACAAATTCCAACGCTATGAAAACTAAACTCCCACTGCTGCTCGCCATCCTCCTCCCGCTCGCGGCCCACGCCGCGACCGACCTCAGCACCGCGTTGCAAAAAGGTCTCTTCGAGGAGGAGGCGAACCAGAATCTGCCCGCCGCCATCCAGGCGTATCAATCGCTGCTCGCGGCCAGCGATGACCAGCGCAAGCTCGCCGCCACCGCGCTGTTCCGCCTCGGCGAATGCTACCGCAAGCTCGGCCAGACCAACGACGCCGTCGCGCAATACCAGCGCCTCATCCGCGACTTCACCGACCAGACGACGCTGGCAACCTTGAGCCGCCAGAATCTCGTCGGGCTGGGTGCAGGGCCAACGCCTTCGTCATCCCTTTCGATATCCTCCACGGTCGTTTCCCCGATCTCCATCGAAGCGCAGGAGCTGGCGCGCACTGAGCGAATTCTTGCGCAGCTCTCCGGCCTGGATCTCGGCCAGGCTCGCCGACTCCTGCCGACGCTGGTGCCGGATGCGGATTCTGAGCGCTATGAAAAGTTGCTGGTGGACGCTCAGGAGAGGGCCGAGCGGGCGACCGGCGAGGAGAAGGACCGATGGCAAAAAATAGTGGCTCAAAAGACCGTTCAGCTTGCAGAGCGATTTGATGTGATAAGGCGGACCTTGACGGAACGCGCGGCACAGCTTCGAATCCAAGTTGCCAAGGATTCAGCCAAGGTGGGCAGTGCAACAGAGCCTGCCGCTCCCATCGACGAAGAGCAGAACGAAATCCGCCGCATCCAGGCGATCATCAAGGACAGCCCGGACTTGATCAACGCGCCGGGCGTCGAGGTGAAGCTGATGAGGTCCAGCGGAGCGACGTTCCCGAAGAACGGCACGCTGCTCCACAAGGCCGCGAGCCTCGGCCAGCTTCGCGTGGCCACGTTCCTCCTCGACCACGGCGCGGACATCGGCGCGCGCGATCAAGGCGCGCCCCAGAACACGCCGTTGCATTGGGCTGCAATGAATGGCCATCGCGCCATGGTGGAGCTGCTGCTCTCCCGCCAGGCGGACCCGAACGCCATGCTCATCCCGGACGGTTCGACCCCTCTGTTGCTGGCAACTAGAACATCCTTTCGCAGCGTGTGTGAGGCGCTGCTGGCGCGCGGCGCGAATCCGAATCTTCCAGACTCCGCCAGCGAAGTGCCATTGGACTCGGCTGCCTCGCGCGGGGACGAAGCCATCGTCCGGCTGTTGTTGGACAAGGGAGCCGAGGTGAATCGCAAGTCGAAGAGCGGCGTGACATCGCTGCATCGCACCAGTTCGACCAATATCGCCCGGCTGTTGCTGGAACGCGGCGCGGAGGTGAACGCTCAGGACGAACAGGGGCGCAGTCCTCTGTTCGGAGCGGCGGAACGGGACCAACGCGATCTGTTGCAATTGTTGCTGGCGCAGAAAGCGGACGCGAAGCTGGCGAACAAGAGCGGCTGGACGCCACTGCACGCCGCCGCGGATGCCGGCGCGGCCAGCGTTATCACGCCGTTGATCCAGAACGGCGCGGACCCGAACCAGCAAGATGGTTTCAAGCGCGTGCCGCTGGATTTCGTCATCCAGAAAAAGTCGGACAGAAGGTCGGCGTCACAGCCGTCGTTTGCCATCTATCCCGAGACCCTGAAGGCGCTGCTCGCGGGTGGTGCAAATCCGAATCCTCCCGGCGACAAAGTTTCTACGGTCCTCTACCGCGCTGTGGCCGCAGGCGACGAGCAGATGACGGAGATGCTCTTGAAGGCCGGGGCGAATCCAAACGTGAAGATGGATACTCAGGTTGACAGCCCCTACCTAGGCGTGACGCCCTTGATTGGGGCGATTTCCACCGGCTCACAATCGCTTTCGTTGATCACCCTGCTGCTGGAGCATAAGGCAGATCCGAACCTTAAAACTGACAATGGCTTCGCACCAGTTGACTGGGCGCTTGTTCCGGGCAAGGAACGAATTCTGGAAGCACTGCTGTCGCACGGTGCGGACCCGGACGCCCGGAATGGCGTTGGCAAAACACCGCTGGGGAGCGCTGCGGAGAACAGTTCCAAGGAAGCAGTCGCACTGCTGCTGAAGTATAAGGCGGACCCCAACGCCAAGTCGCATAATGGCCAGAGTCCGCTCCACGTCGCCGTCTTGAAAGACAAGCGTGACCTGGTGGACCTGCTGCTCGCCGCCAACGCGAACCCCAACGCCACGGACGAGAAGGGGCTTTCGCCGTTGGATTATGTGAAGCCAAAGGCCCGGCAGGACGCTGCGAGCGCGGAAATGGGGGAGAAGCTCAGGAAGGCGGGCGCGCTGGATTGGGCGCCGCGTCCGAACCAGATCACGATCACGCGTCGCGGCCGCAGTTTCAGCCAGGCGGTGTTTCAACGCGGCACGAACACCTGGAACAACCACACGTTGTTCGAGTTGATTGCCAGCGCGGGTTTCTGCGCGAAATGTCCGGACCTCGCCTTCCCCGACTTCAGCAACATCCGCATCTCTCGCGTCGAGCGAGGGGCCAATCAAATGAGCGACACCACGGTGGATGTGCTGGGGAGCATCGCACTGGGGGATTGCCGCGCGAATGTGCCGCTGCAATGGGGCGACCTCGTGGAGATTCCCGAGATCGAGCACAAGCGGAACGAAGCATGGACGGGTCTGCCGGAGGACTTCGCGAAGGGGATCGCGAAATGTCTGGAACGAAACGTCTTCATCATCGTCAAGGGGCAACAGTATGAGTTGCCGCTGAAAGTTAGGACGGTCGGGACGGGAGTATTTGGGGTTCGTACGGGCAATTTTCAGTTCGATCTCTCCGTGCTGCGCCTGAACACCGCCGTGCTCGGCAGCAGCCATGTGCTGTCCAGTTCGGACCTCACCAATGTCCGGGTGGCTCGCCCAAAGGATCCACAGCATCCTCAGTTGGGCTATCTCGGCACTCCCAGTTTTAGTCTCGAAGACAAGACTAGTCCCGCGGCAGAGTTTTGGCTACGCGAAGGCGATAAGATCGAAGTGCCGGAGAAAGGCGAGAACACGGCACCTGCGCCTGCGCCAACCGGCGGGATACAGCCGAACGTTTCGCCGTTGCGGTCAATTGCCCCGCGCAGCATTCGAACCCTCCCTGTTCTGCCTCCACCTGAGCCGAAATAGGATTACTTCACCGTCCGTCGATGCAGCTTGTGGATCGCGGCTTGGTCGGTGCATTTGATGACCATCTCGTCGATGCACACATGCGGCGGACGGCTCGCGACCCAGACGAGAGTTTCGGCGATGTCCTCGGCGGTCAACGGCTCGACGCCTTCATACACTTTCTTCGCGCGCGCCTCGTCGCCGTTGAAGCGGACGACGGAGAACTCCGTTTCCGCGAGGCCGGGATCGACGGTGCTCACGCGCACGCCGGTGCCAGAAAGTTCAAGGCGAAGGGCTTTGGTGATTTGCAACTCGCCGGCCTTGGCGGCGCAGTACGCGGAGCCGCCTTCATAGGCGACGCGCCCGGCGATGGAGCCAATGTTGATGATGGAGCTGCCGGGATTCTTCACCATGAGCGGGAGGCAGGCGCGCGTGACGCGAAGCACGCCGAGCACGTTCGTCTGCATCATGAATTCCCAGTCCTCGTCCTTGCCGTCGGCCACGGTCTCCAAACCTTTGGCGCCGCCGGCGTTGTTGATCAGCACGTCGAGCTGGTCCGTGCGCACACGCGCCCAGTCGACGAAGGCGTTCACGCTGGTGGTGCTGGCGACATCGAGCGCGGAGGATTGTGCGTCGGGGGCGCCGAGCTTTTTGCATTCAGCGGCGACGGCTTCGAGGCGGTCCATACGGCGGGCGCCGAGCAGAAGCTTCGCGCCCTGGCGGGCAAAGGCGCGTGCGGCGGCGGCGCCGAATCCGCTGGAAGCGCCG
>CAMCCU010000366.1 GCA_945872975.1 Pedosphaera parvula Ellin514 | reverse complement strand
CGCGCGCAGTTCGGCCACGATGGGCTTGGCGTAGTTGATCAGCGCTTCGTCGTCGTTGAGCGTGATAACGCGCACCTGATCCGGCTCCAGAGCCAGCCAGCCCCGCTCCGAGTTGGTGATGAAAGTTGCCCGCGTAATGCTCGAATCTTGCGCAAGTACCGGCGGCTGGTAATTTCTGAGCGGTTTAGCGACGACCATGCTTTTTCAGACCCATTCTCCTTCCGCGCCACTGTCCCAGTTTGTGGAAATGTTTTGGTTCTTTTCCGGAACTGGACTGCCTCATCGCCGGGAACGCGTCATACCCGATGGTTCCGCGGAACTGGTCATCAACCTCGATGATGTTCCCCGCAAGCGCTTTGATCGACGCGAACCCCACCGATTCCAAACCGTGCGTCGTTCCTGGGTGTCCGGCGCGCAACCGGAATTTATCCTCATCGACGTGCCGCCGCAGGCCACCATGATCGGCGTGCATTTCAAACCTGGCGGCCTGGCGGCTTTCGTTCCTATGCCGGCGTCCGAATTGAGCGGCCAGGTGGTGGAATCGGACGCTTTGTGGGGCCGCGACGCCGAGGCATTGCGCGATGCTGTGCTGGAAGCCCCGCATCTGCGAACGAGGTTTCAACTTCTGGAACACTTCCTCCGGCACCGGCTCCGTCCCGCGTCGAACGGGCCTTCGCCGATTTCCGCCGCGCTGGGTCTGCTGGATGCGGATCCAGCGGTTCCCCTGATTGCAGCAGTGGCCGGGCGAGTGGGCATGAGTCACAAACATTTCATCCACCGGTTTCGATCCGAAATCGGCCTCAGCCCGAAACGCTTTTGCCGCATCCGCCGGTTTCAACGTGCCTTGCGTGACCTCCAGGCACGGTCTTCGGTGGACTGGACCGACCTGGCCTGCGCCAGTGGCTACTACGATCAGGCCCATCTGATTCATGACTTCCGCGCCTTCTCCGGCCTCACGCCCGCCCGCTACCTGGGCCAGCCCGGCGCGGACAACCGCTTCGTGCCCATCACCGACTGAGGTAAATTTTCTCCAATACTTCGCCCGCGCGTTGCGGCAACCTCGACGTATGAATACCAATATCGTTTGCGTCCGACACTTCGCGTCCGCCATCTCTGCATTGCTCCTCGCCGCTTCGGCACCCGCCGCCGAAGCCGGCAAGCTTGATGAACACCTCGAACCGTTCCGGCCGTTTCTCGGCAAGACGTGGCGGGGCGAGTTCAAGAACTCCACGCCCGAGAAGCCCACCATCGACATTGCCCGCTGGGAACGCGCGCTCAACGGCAAAGCCGTGCGGGTCACCCACTCCATCAACGAGGGCTACTACGGGGGAGAAAGCACCATCCACTGGGACCGCGACAAGAGCCAGATCCGCTACTACTACTTCAGCACGGGCGGGTTCAACAACGTCGGCACGATGACCCTCACGAACAACACGATCACCGCGGTGGAGCAGGTCTTCGGCAACAAGGAAGGCGTGACCGAAGTGCGCTCCACCTACGAACTGCGTTCGGATGGGACCATGTTGAACCGCTCCCAGTATCTCAAGAACGGCGACCAAACCAGCACCCGCGAAGTGCTCTACAAGGAAGACCCCAAGGCTGAAGTGAAGTTCAAATAGCAACCTCCACTCCCCATCATGAACAAGTATTTCTGGATCTCCAGCGGGGTCGTCGGCGTTGCCTCGCTGATGCTGGGCTTCGTCGTCCATGCACAACTCCTGCACGCCGACTACGCCACCCTGCCCAACCTGTTCCGCCCCGAGGCGGAGGCGGGGCGCTACTTCCCCTTCATGCTGCTCGCCCATTTTTCGATCGGCTTGGGATTGACCTGGCTGTATCGCCGAAGCCTCCCTGTGGGCAGAAAGTTCCTTGGCCCCGGCCTTTCGTTCGGCGTCGCAGTCGCCGTGGCGATGACCGTGCCGATGTATCTCTTCTACTACGCCGTCCAGCCGATGCCCGGTGCCGTTGTGATGAAGCAGATCGGATTTGACGTCCTGGGCGCGGTGCTTCTCGGCGTCCTGACCGCGTTGCTCAACCGGCCGCCAAAGGCTTCCTGAAAAGCCTCATCCCCTCCGTTCCCGGATCGCCACCAAAATATCCGCCACGACCTCCCCCTTCGCCTTCGCGCCTTGCGGGCCGCCGTGGTGGAGGCGGACGCTCACCGCTCCCGCTTCCATGTCGCGACCGCCGATGACCAGCCGTAGCCGCCGACGTGAGGAGGCGGGTTATTTCCTCACCGTTCCGCGTTGGGAATCTTCGCCTTGAACGGCGTCGCGCTGAAATCCGCATCCACGCGCACCCTGTTCGCGTGCAGTTCGGCCACGATGGGCTTGGCGTAGTTGATCAACGTCTCGTCGTCGTTGAGCGTGATGACGCGCACCTGATCTGGCGCGAGCCAGAGTTGGTTGTGGACCCAAGTCAAAACCAGTTCAATGAAAGTTGCACGTCAGCGCGCTGCCATGTTGCGTTGCACTGGCGGCGCACGTCGTGGGCTTGCTCAGTTTTTCCCTGAGCAAGGAGGGATTGTTCCAGGCCAAACAGGCTCCAAGCGTTGCGCGGCCAGCGCTTGAGGTCTTCGCGGAAAACTTGTTCGGACTTCACCGCGTCGCCGGATTGCAACAAGGCTGCCCCAAGCGTTGGTCGCACGGGAATCGGCCAGTAGGAGGGCTCCATGTAGGGAATGGCGTCTTCGGTCGCGACAGCTTTTTCCAACAGGTCGATCATGGTGTGCGCGTTGCCCTTCGCGCCCGCGACTTTACCAGCGAGCCAATAGGCGGAAACCGCCAGCGTGTCGGCGACGGGAAACGCCGGGCTGCTGAGTTTCTTTGCGTCGTCGCTTGTGGCAATGGCAGCCAAGGCGAGTTGCTCGCGTTCGGCGGCGACGAGGTTCGTCCGCGCGGTGAACGCGAGTCCGCGCGTAAAATGCCAAAGCGCGCGGTCCACGAGGAAGTCGTTCGTGGCGGGTGGTTGGCCGACGGCGAGTGCCTCGTTCCACTTGCCGAAGCGGATGAGCGTGAGCCACGGCAGATGGCGCAGGCGCGGGGCTTCCAGCACTTTCTTCGGGCCACAATAGTTGTCGTTGGCATAGACGGCGGCCTGATTCGCGGTGCGTAGCGCGTCCTTGCTCCGGCCCTCGAAGAGTTGCGCCCACCAGAGGAAGTGCAGATTGTGCGGGTAATACACGCCGGGATAAAATCCTTGCGCGCGACAGTGGCGGATGTAATCGCGGTCGGCCTTCACGGCGAGTTCGTTGGCGACCACTGCGTCGTGATACCGGCCCACGCGCATGTAGATGTGCGCGGGCATGTGGACGAGATGCCCGGCAGCGGGCGCGTAGCGGAGCAACCGGTCGGCGGCGGGCAGTCCTTGCTCAGGATTCGGCCCGGCTTCGACGGCGTGAATGTAGAAGTGATTTGCGCCCGGATGATTTGGGTTACGCGACATCACAAACTTTAGCGCAGAAAGAATCTCCGTTGTCTCCGGTTTGGGCGTGCGGTCGCGCGTCCAGTAATCCCACGGCATGGTGTTCATGAGCGACTCGGCGAAGAGCGTCTGCACGTTGAGGTCATCAGGGTATTCTTTGGCCAATTCGCGCATGGCGTCGGCGAAGGCTTTGTCGAGCGCGAGCCGGTCGTCCGTGTGGTCGGGTTGATAACGCTTCTCCAGCGCGGTGATGTAAGCCTGTTCCTTCGTCGAAGCCCCCGGCTTGTTCGCGACCGCCAGCTGCAGCGCGGCCCACGCACTGGCGGTGTCGTTCGCGTCCATCGGTTTGTTCACATGCGGGCCGAAGGCGTAAGCCACGCCCCAATGCGCCATCGCACACTGCGGGTCGAGATGCGCGGCGGAGCGGAAAGAGCGGATGGCTTCCTTGTGATTGAAACCAAAGACGAGCCGTATGCCCTGGTCGAAGTAACGCTGCGCCTGCTTCGATTGAGTGGTGACGGGATGATGCAAGTCACCGAGGCCGTCGAGCAGCGGGCCGGGCAGTTTTTCGGCAGCGGCGACGGTGCAAGTCAGCGCACCGACCAGAAGCGAGAGAGAAAAGATAGATTTCATAGCTCAATTTATGAGCACAAATCATTCAAGAACGGGCGTGGATTTCAAGGTGTTTTGAGGTGCGGGCAGGCGTAACGAGGAACGTGCGGCGAAGCAGGTCGCGACCGCCGATGACGAATGAGTCACGAGAAAAAGCTGCCGAACACGGGCGGGATTTCGCGGGCGACGCAGCGCAGGCTGGTGTTCTGGGTGCGGAATTGTTCGTCCAGGCGTTGGGCCGACGCCTCTGAGGAAAGCGCCTCTTCCACCTGGGCGCGGTGCGCCTGAAAGCGTTCGCAATAGGGGTGGCGCTGGTCCAGCCAGTGGGCGAGCAACCGCGCCCGCATGTCGGCCAGGCACCACATACGGCGTCCGTAATCGAAACGGGCCACATCATCCCAGTTCGGATACTTACCCCACACCCGCGTTTCAGATTCCACATCCGGCTGCATGGGCTTCACTGTAGCAAACCGAGACGTTCCGCCCAAGCCGCATGTTCCCGATCTCTCGGTTCATTGCGCTTCCGCTTGGGAATCAGAAGGTCCACCACGGAGGGAACCACGACGGTAAGGCGCCCATATTACCGGCTCGCGGCCCGCTTTTCCCAATCCGCAGGGAATTCGCGCAACACCAGTTCCGGCATCAAATTCACATGCCAGCCGTGCTTCTGCTCGAACTAACTTCCAATCAGCGCATCGTAGCACAGGCGGGCGACCTCATCCGAGTCCGTGACGGGTCCTCGTCCATGCTGTTCTCGGACAAAGGCTCGGTAATGCCGCGCTGAAAGGCGTGCCAGAGCAAAGCGCCGGAGCCGATCAAAATCATCCGTCCCGGTTGGGTGAGTTGCGGACTCAACTCGACGAGCCAGTCCTCGACCTGATGCGGATGTTTGAGTTCCCTTCGTGGCATGATGTCAAAGCTTGTGGCCGCAGCGGCCTTTACGCCCTTCGCTCCTTAATACTCGCCAGAATATCCGCCACGACCTCCCCCTTCGCCTTCGCGCCTTGCGGGCCGCCGTGGTGGAGGCGGACGCTCACCGCGCCGGCTTCCATGTCGCGACCGCCGATGACCAGCATCGTGTGGACGCGCAATTGTTCCGCGTTGGAAATCTTCGCCTTGAACGGTGTCGCGCTGAAATCCGCATCCACGCGCACCATGTTCGCGCGCAGTTCGGCCACGATGGGCTTGGCGTAGTTGATCAACGCTTCGTCGTCGTTGAGCGTGATCACGCGCACCTGATCCGGCGCGAGCCAGAGCGGGAAGTTGCCCGCGTAATGCTCGATGAGAAACCCGATGAACCGTTCGTGCGTGCCCAGCGGTGCGCGGTGGATGCACAGCGGCGTCTTGTCCGTATTGTCGCGGTCGCGGTAGGTGAGCCCGAACTTGGCAGGCACAGCGAAGTCCACCTGATTGGTCGCGATGGTGAACTCGCGGCCGATGGCGCTCCACACTTGCACGTCAATCTTCGGGCCGTAGAACGCCGCCTCGTTGGCCACCTCGACGAAGTTGATGCCGCTCTCGACGAGGACGCGGCGCACCATGTCTTCGGTCTGCTTCCATAGCTCCGGCTCGTTCACGTATTTCTTGCCGAGCCCCTCTTGCGAGGACGTGCTGAAACGCATCACGTATTTTTCAATGCCGAAGATTTTGAAATACTTCAGATACATCTCATTCACCGCGCGGAACTCGTCGGCGAACTGCTCCGGCGTGCAGTAGATGTGCGCGTCGTTCATGTTGAGGCAGCGCACGCGCATGAGGCCGAACAACTCGCCGCTCTGCTCGTAACGGTAATTGGTGCCGAACTCTGCGAGCCGCAGTGGCAGATCGCGGTAACTGTGCGGCTCCGCCGCAAAGATGCGGTGATGATGCGGACAGTTCATCGCCTTGAGGTAATAGCGCTCCACTTCGGCGTCCGGCGCAGCGCCCTTTTCCTTGAGTTCC
>CAMCCU010000365.1 GCA_945872975.1 Pedosphaera parvula Ellin514 | reverse complement strand
CCCTACCCGCGCTGGCCAGCGCAAATGCGACAGACCATCGCCGGAAACCAGCGCGAGATTCGATTCACCTTTTATTACAATTGAAGCCGACGCCGGTTTTCCGGCACAACACACTCCACATGGAAACGTTAATTTTTATTCTGCTCGCGGTCACCTCGATCACCGCCGTCATGTTCATCGTCGAGCGCGGACTCGCGCTGCGTGAACGAAACGTCGTCCCGCAACCGCTGACCGATGCGGTGCTGAGCTACGGCTCCGCCCGCGATCTCCAGATGCTCAAGAGCGTCTGCGCCCAGAACGCGTCGCCGCTCGCCAAGCTCTTGCTCTTCTCCGCCGACCACCTCGACATGCCCAAGAGCGAAAACAGCGCGCTGATTGAAACCCGCGCCCGCTACGAGATCAGCAAGCTGGAACGCGGATTGGTCGCCCTGGAAATCATCGTCGGCATCGCACCGCTCATGGGATTGGTTGGAACCATCTTCGGCCTCATCTCCCTCTTCGCCAGCATGGACACCGGCACGGCCTCGAACAGCGCGAAGTTCGCCAACGGCATCAGCATCGCGCTTTACGCCACGCTCATGGGCCTCGTCATCGCCATCCCGGCACTGATTTCCTGGAGCTATTTCAGCCGCAAGGTCGAGACCTTCGCCGTGAGAATGGAAGCCATCTGCGACGAGTTTCTCCGCAAGCACTACCGCACGGAGAGTTCGCAGAGCGATGCTCCACGCGCCAGCGCTCCGGCCAAGTCGCACTGAAGCACGCGAAGGCTCCACCATGCGATTTACAACTCACAAGAGGCGGCGCGCGCCATCGGTCATCATCGTCTCGCTCATCGATGTGCTGCTGGTGGTCTTGATCTTCCTGATGGTCACCACCACCGCGAAAAAGGTGGAACCCGCGCTGCGCTTGAACCTCCCGCAGTCCACAGAAGCTCAACCCGGCGCGACCGAGTCGAAGCCCTTCATCGTCCAGGTCACCACGAACTATCCCTACCTCTTCATCGGGGATCGCGCGGTGACGCTCGATGGCTTGCAGAGCACACTGGCGGCGGCGGTGAAGAAAAACCCCCAGCTCAAGGTCGCCGTCAAAGCGGACAAGCAGGCGCCCTTCGGCGAGATCGTGAAAGTCATCGATGCGTCGAAGCTGGCTCAGGTGGGATCGCTGAATTTCATCACGGAGAAGACGGCGGCGGGGAAATAGGGCTTATTGCCGGACACATGAACGCGCTCGCACATTTCGCCGGCAAAGTTTCTTTGTGCATCGTCTGCACTTCTCTGCTGGCTGCGCAGGCAGCGACGCCAGTGATTCCAGACAAACGAGACGGTCAGGTTTTAGAGGCACTGCTGCTGCATTTATTGGACGACCCGAAGTTCGACATGGCGAGAGTTTCTACCAATGGAGCAGTAATTGTCCTGCACGTTCGGACACCAGAAAAGACCGGGTTTTTACAGTCTCGCCAGATTCGCAGCGACGTTGGAAGTCACACGCTGCCTGGCGACGCAGAGGAAGATTTGCGCCTGCGTAATTCACCGCCCAATGGGAAGCCTGAAACGTATGATGCAATCATAGCATCCTTCACCAATCTCACGTTTGGCGCAGGTATCGCAGTGGCTGATTTGACTGGATTTTGGAGCCATGGGCGCTCGCACGGCTCGTTCAGCGCAGCCCATCCGAAAGCGCGCGGATGGGCCGAGGCTTATCTGCCGGGTTATTCCAAAGACGGCTTGCGCGCGGTTGTTCGCGCTAGAGTGGGGCCTTCAGCCCATGGAGCGATGGTCACTGCGCTACTTGAGAAAATCGATGGCAAGTGGGTGATCAAGTGGCATCACATTGCCTGGTATGTGTAGCGTTTCGATATTACGCCTCACCAAGCTGGCCATCGCGCTACAATTGCAAATATGTCCTCTTGCGGGCCAAGTTGCTGAACTCAGATGGAGAAGATCGGCGCGACTTGCAATATTCCAGATCACTTCAGCAGCACTTCCGCGATCTGCACCGCGTTGAGCGCCGCACCCTTGAGCAGCTGGTCGCCCGCTACCCAGAAGCAAAGCCCGTTGTCCAACGCGCAGTCCATCCGCAATCGGCCGACTTCGCAGTTGTACTTCTCCGCCACGTAGAGCGGCAGCGGGTATTCCTTGTTCTCCGGATTATCCACCACGTCGAGGCCGGGAGCCTTCAAGAGAATGGCACGGGCCGCTTCCACCGTCACCGGCTTCTCAAACTCTGCGCTGACCGCGATGGAGTGCGCGCGATAGACCGGCACGCGAACGCAGGTGACACTCGCCCGGAACGCCGGATGATGCATGATCTTGCGCCCCTCGTTCTCCATCTTCATCTCTTCCTTCGTGTAACCGCTGGGGAGGAAGGAATCGACGTGCGGCAGGACGTTGAACGCGATCTGGTGCGGATACACTTCCTTCGTCACCGGCTTGCCCGCGACGACTTCGCCCACCTGACGTTCCAGCTCTTCAATCGCCTTCGCGCCCGTGCCCGACACAGCCTGATAGCTGGAGGCGAAGATGCGCTTCACCCCGAACGCCTGATGCAGCGGATACAGCGCGATGAGCGTGATGGCGGTCGTGCAGTTCGGGTTCGCGATGATGCCGCGATGGTTCTTCACGTCGGCCGCGTTAATTTCCGGCACCACGAGCGGCACGGCGGGGTCCATGCGGAACGCGCTGGAGTTGTCGATCACCACGCAGCCCGCCTTCGCCGCGATGGGCGCAAACTCCTTCGAGATGCTGCCGCCGGCGCTGAAGAGCGCGATGTCGATGCCTGCGAAGGAATCCTTGGTGAGCTCGGTCACGGTGACGTCCTGACCATTGAACTTGAGCTTCTTGCCGACCGAACGGGCGGAGGCGAGCAAGGTGAGCTTGCCCACGGGGAACTGACGCTTCTCGAGCGTCTTGATCATTTCGATGCCCACGGCACCCGTGGCACCAACGACTGCGACATGCGGATTTTGCTTCATAGTCAAAGGGCGAGGACTATATCCAGCGGCAGGCTTGTGTCAAACAACCAGCAAGCCCGATGGACCGCGTCTTGACGCTGCCTCCGATTGCAACTCTGGCGGAGCGCGGCTGTGTCGTCCTCGACCAGCCGCAGCAGGTTGGAAAACACAGGAGTCTCCAACAAATCCAACCGCCTCGCCTATACGAAAGTGCTGCGGCTGGTCTTCGACACAGCCGCACTCAGGGGCTGTGTAAAGATGTGCCCGGACCGCGTCATCACCTTTCAACAAGAGAATTATTGGCACCCAGTGGCGCACTGGCTAGTTTCCCGGGTCCGTCCTGAGACAGGCCGGAAGAATATTCTTCAGAACGCCGCCGTCAAAGTGCGGTTCAAAATCTAGTTTATGACAGTGCAACGAATTTTTCTCATACTGACGATCTGGTCGCTTCCTCTTCTTGCCTTCGCGCAGAAGGGCGACAAGCAGGGCGAAGTTCAAGCCTCCCGCATTCCCAAGGAAAAGATTCCGCCGTCCCCGCCGCTGACCCCCGACGAAGCACTGAAGCAGTTCAAGATTCAGCCCGGCTTCAAGGTGGAACTCGTCGCGAGCGAGCCGATGATTCAAGTCCCCACGATCATCCAATTCGATCCCGACGGCCGGCTTTGGGT
Organism: Pedosphaera parvula Ellin514; assembly: GCA_945872975.1. Taxonomy (GTDB): domain Bacteria; phylum Verrucomicrobiota; class Verrucomicrobiia; order Limisphaerales; family JADJPG01; genus JADJPG01. The sequence continues at coordinate 2,360 of CAMCCU010000365.1, read as the reverse complement.
CGTGGAGATGCGCGGCTTCATGGCGACGCCCGACGGCACCGGCGAAACGAACCCCGTCAGCCGCATCTCCATCCTCGAGGACACCGATGGCGATGGCCGGATGGATCGGCACAAGGTCTTCCTCGACGGTCTCGTGATGCCGCGCGCCTTGCTGCTGGTGAATGGCGGCGCGCTCGTCTGCGAGCCGCCGAACCTGTGGTTCTATCCCATCAAGAACGATCAGCCGGGCGAACGCGTGCTCGTCGCCTCAGACTTCGCGAAGGATGCCGACCCGACGCTCGGCGTGCGCATGAATCCCGAGCACTCGGGCAACTCGCTGCTGCTCGCGATGGACAACTGGATCTACAGCCTCTATCACCCGTTTCGCTACCGCCTCATCGACGGCAAATGGCAACGCGAACCCGTTCCGCAACGCGCTCAATGGGGGCTCTCCCAGGATGATTTCGGACGCCTCTACTACACTTCGAACAGCGACCAGCTCCGTGGCGACATGGTGCCGCCGCACTACTTCGGCGCGAAGGTGAAACAGAAGCTCCCCGGCATCGGCGTCCAGGTGGCGAAGGACCAATCCACCTGGCCCGCGCGCATCAATCCCGGCGTGAACCGTGGCTACCAGACCGGCACGCTGCGCGACGACGGCACGCTCGCGAAGTTCACTGCTGCCTGCGGCACGTGCATTTACCGTGGCGACCTCTTCCCTTCGGACGCCTACGGCAACGCGTTCATCTGCGAGCCATCGGCGAACTTCGTCCGAAGAAATGTCCTGAGCGAACAGGACGGCGTTGTCTCCGCCCGGAATGCTTACACCAACTCAGAATTCCTCGCTTCGACCGATGAGCTGTTCCGCCCGGTGAACATCGCGAACGGGCCAGACGGTGCCCTCTACATCGCCGACATGTATCACGGCATTATCCAGCACCGCTTCTTCCTGACCTCCTATCTGCGCGGGCAAGCGCACGATCGCGGCATCGACAAAGTCATCGACAAGGGCCGCATCTGGCGCGTGGTGCCGGACGGCAAGAAGGCTCTACCCGCGCCCCGCCTCGCCAGTCTTTCCTCCGCCGACCTCGTCAAACAACTCGAACACGCCAGCGGCTGGCGTCGCGACATAGCGCATCGTCTCCTGGTTGAACGACGCGAGACCTCAACCGTCGAAGCGCTCAAGACCAACGCATCCCAAGCGACGAATCCTGCCTCGCGACTGCACGCGCTCTGGACTCTCGAAGGCATGGACAAGCTCGACGACGCGACCATCTCCACCGCGTTGAAAGATTCGCATGGCAAGGTTCGCGCCGCCGGGATTCGCTTCTCGGAACGTACTTTCAAAAAGAATCCCAACCCCACCACCGCTTCCGCCGTCAGCGAGAAACTCGTCTCCTTCGCCGCTGACTCCAGTGCCGATGTGCAGATCCAGCTCGCGCTGTCTCTCGGTTCGCTGCCGCAAACGGACAAGGCCAAATCCGCCTTGGCTGTTCTCGCGAAAGGCTCAGGCCTCGTTCGCGATACTGCCGCCTACACGCTTGCCTCGTTTGAACCCGCGAAAGCCGAGGCATCGCTGGCGACGACTGCCCGCGCTTTAACTCCTGAAGAGAAGGTGCGCTTCGACGCTGGCAAAGCGATGTATGAAGCCACCTGCCTTGCCTGCCATCAGATCCACGGCATGGGCCAGATCGGCCTGGCACCACCGCTTGCCGGATCAGAGTGGGTCGCCGGATCGGAGAACCGCCTGATCCGAATTGTCATCCATGGTCTGCGCGGACCCATCAAGGTCAAGGGCGAGAGCTACGAGATGGATATGCCGGCGCTGGGAGTCTTGGATGATGAGCAAATCTCCGCCGCGCTGACCTACGTGCGGCGCGAGTGGGGCCACGCCTACGAGCCCGTGACGCCCGCCACCGTGAAGAAGATTCGTGATGAGACTGCGGCCCGGGAAGACGCCTGGACGATGGCGGATCTCCTGAAGATTCCCTGACGCCCGCCGCCGGTTTCACAACCACCAGTTAGTAGCGGTATTCCAAACGCGCGCCGACTTGCGAGCTGTGGAAGCCGAGCTCCTGCACGTCGGATGAGTTGTCGCCGTATTGGTAGAACACAGAGGCATTGAGCTTCGAGAAAAAGACCGTGCTCACTCCGGCGTAAATCGAGGCGTATTCATCATCACGATCATTCGAGACACCGCTCAGGCTCGACTTGTAGCTTCGGAAGTTATAGGCGGGCACCACGTCGAGGTAGAATTCCCCGAGCAATCTCTGCCGCAAACCCACGCTCACCACGGTCGACTCGGAATAGAGATTCTCTTCGTACGCATTCCCGATCACATGATTCGCGGACGCGAACAGCGACGTCTGCTCGAACAGCCG
>CAMCCU010000364.1 GCA_945872975.1 Pedosphaera parvula Ellin514 | reverse complement strand
GTTTTAGAGGGGAATCGACCGAAAATAAAGGTTGCTCTGACGGGGTGCTTTGCTAGCTTGCCCGTCCCTTTGGCAGACATTGGCGTAAGCCGGTGGAGCTGGAGGGATGTTAACGGCCTCAAATTGCCGCGCTCTTGTGAGCGGGGCGGGCCATAATAACACTAAATACAATCCCGTTTTCCACGGGATGGTTCGCCGTAGCGCGGACTTTCAACCATAGGAAATAAATACTGTGTTGAGCATTGGCATCAAAGAACTGTTGGAGTCGGGCGTTCATTTCGGACATCAGACCAAGCGTTGGAACCCCAAGATGAAGCAATTCATCTTCGAAGCCCGCAACGGCATCCACATCATCGACCTGAGCAAGACTCTCGTCCAGTTGGAGGCCGCGTGCGACTTCCTCAGCACCACCTGCCGCAAGGGTGGCCAGGTTCTGTTCGTCGGAACCAAGAAGCAGGCCCAGGAAGCCGTGAAGGAATCCGCAAAGGCGTGCAATCAGTACCACATCACCGACCGCTGGCTCGGTGGTACCCTCACGAATTTCAACACGGTGAAGCGCTCCATCGCCCGCATGAAGCACATCGAGAAGATGGACGCCGATGGCAGCATCAACAACTACGTGAAGCAGGAGCAATCGATGCTCCGCCGCGAAGCTGCGCGTCTCTCGAAGAATTTTGACGGCATCCGCTCGATGGAAAAGTATCCCGCCGTGATGTTCATCGTGGACATCAAACGCGAGCACAACGCCGTGGCCGAAGGCCGCCGCTTGAAGATCCCGATCGTCGCGCTCGTGGACACGAACTGTGATCCCGACCTCGTCGATTACCCGATCGCCGGCAACGACGACGCAATTCGTTCCGTGCGCATGATCCTCGCCACCGTGGTGCAGACGATCGCAGCGGCCCGTTCCGATTTTGAAAGCCGCGCAGCCCGCCGCAAGACCGAGGAAAGCGCAGCCGCCGCAGCCCCGGCCGCTGAAGCCACGCCTGCTCCTGCTCCCGCTCCTGTGGCGGAAGCCGCCGCCACGGTTTAACAAGAATTCACGTCGGATGAACGACGTGCGGCCGGGGCTGCGATGTTTGATCGCAGCCCTGTTTCCGCCGGCTCCATCCACTTTCAAGAACTTTCAACTCCGTAAAAGATTATGGCTGAAATCAAGGCTTCAGATGTCGGCAAGCTCCGCGAAACGACCGGTGCCGGCTTGATGGATTGCAAAAAGGCTCTCGTCGAAGCCAATGGTGTTTTCGACGTCGCCGTGGACATCCTCCGCAAGAAGGGCGTCGCCTCCGCCGGCAAGAAAGCTGATCGCGATGCGAAGGAAGGCGTGATCGTTCAATACGTCCAGCCCGGCGGAAAGCTCGGCTTGCTCGTCGAAGTGAACTGCGAAACAGACTTCGTGGCCCGCAACGAATCCTTCGGCGCGTTCTGCGAAGAGATCGCGAAGAAGCTCGCCGCAAACCCGGCCGCCGACTTCGAAGCCGACCGCATCGCCACCGTCGCGAAGATCGGCGAGAACATCAAAGTCTCGCGTCATCAGCGCATGGAAGTGGCCGGCAACGGCGCCATCGCCGCCTACATCCACACCGGCGGAAAAGTCGGTGTGCTCGTGGAAGTCGGCGCAGGCAAGGAAGAGACCGTGGCCAGCGAAGACTTCAAGCAGCTCGTCCGCGATGTGACGCTCCAGATCGCCGCCTCCAGCCCGATCGCCGTCTCTCGTGAAGGCGTGCCTCCGGAGATCGTCGCCAAGGAACGCGAGATCGCCGCCGCATCGGACCGCCTCAAGGGCAAGCCCGCCCAGGCCATGGAGAAAATTCTCCAGGGCGTGATCGAGAAGTTCTACCAGACCACCTGCCTCGTGGACCAGGGCTTCGTGAAGAACCCGGAAGTCACCCTGGCTGAACACGTCGCCGCCACCGCCAAGAAGCTCGGCGACGAGATCCAGATCCGCCGCTTCGTCCGCTTCAAAGTCGGCGAAGGCGAGGCGTAAGCCAGTCATCCTTTCATCCGCAACCGGGCATTCCGCAAGGAGCGCCCGGTTTTTGTTTTCAGTGGTCGAAAGGACATTGGTTTGACGATGCCTGAGGCGGCGTGTAAAAAGCCCTCGCTCATGAAGAAGACCGCCAAATATCGTCGCATCCTGTTGAAACTTTCCGGTGAAGCCCTCGGCGGCGATCAAGGCGTTGGCATCTGCCCGGAGGCGGTGCATGACATGGCGCGGCAGGTCCAGGAAGTGCGCGATCTCGGCGTGCAGGTCGTCATCGTGATCGGCGGCGGGAACATCTTCCGCGGCCTCTCGGGCAGCGAGCGCGGCATCGAGCGCGCCACGGGCGATTACATGGGCATGCTCGCCACCATCATCAACTCCCTCGCCTTGCAGGACGCGCTCGAAAAACTCGGCGTCGCTACCCGCGTGCAGAGCGCCATCACGATGCATCAGGTCGCCGAGCCGTTCATCCGCCGACGCGCCGTGCGGCATCTGGAAAAGAATCGCGTCGTCATCTTCGGCGGCGGCACGGGCAATCCTTACTTCTCCACGGACACCGCAGCGGCCCTGCGCGCGAACGAAATCGGTGCCGAGGTGATTCTCAAAGCCACGAAGGTGGACGGCATCTACGACAGCGATCCGAAGAAGAACCCGAAGGCGAAGCGCTACTCGCAGATCTCGTATCAGGAGGCGCTCTTCAAGCGGCTGAAGGTGATGGACTCGACGGCGTTCTCGCTCTGCCAGGACAACAAGATGCCGATCATCGTGTTCGACCTCTTCAAGCCACACAACCTCCGCAAGGTGGTGATGGGCGTAAAAGTTGGAACGCTGGTGACGGGGTAGGACGTTTCAACACGTTCGATTCTGTGGTGGAGTGCCGGTCTCTGATGCGGCGCAGGCAAAATAATTTCACATCGCATGAACCCGTTCGATCTCACCACGCTTCCCTCCACCGATCCGCTGGAACTCTACCGACTGCGCGACGGGCTCTATGCCGTCGATTTGCTCGGTGCCGCGCTCGTCCACTTTGATTTCTTCACCTGGCTCGCCGAACACCCCTCCGACAAAGCGACCATCTGCCGCGAACTCCAGATCGTCGAGCGACCCACGGACGTCATGCTTACGCTCTTCGCCGCAATGAGCCTGGTGGAGGAACGCGCCGGCGTCTTCCACGTCACCGCCACCGCACTTGAGCATCTGGTGAAAAGTTCGCCGAGATTTCTCGGTCCTTACTACGCCTCACTGAAGGATCGTCCCGTGCTCAAGGACTACATCTCCGTGCTGCGAACCGGGCGCACGGCGAATTGGGGCAGCTTCAAGGACACGGTGGATTGGGCGAAGGCGATGGAGGACGAAACCTTCGCGAACAGCTTCACCGCCGCGATGGATTGCCGTGGCGTCTATCTCGGCGCGGCCATGGCGGGGCATCTCGATTGCACCGGACGCGAACGCCTGCTCGACATCGCCGGCGGCTCGGGCATCTACGCCTGCGCCATCGTCGCGAAGCACCCGCACCTCCGCGCCACGGTGTTTGAGAAACCGCCGGTGGACAGCGTCGCGCGTCGCGCCATCGAGAAACGCGGGTTCGCCGACCGCGTCTCCGTCATCGCCGGCGACATGTTCGCGTCGGAACTCCCCGCAGGCTTCGACCTCCATCTCATTTCCAATGTCCTGCACGATTGGGATGAGCCGGTCGCAAAGCAGATCCTCGCGAAGTCCGCGCGTTCGTTGAAGCCCGGCGGCATGCTCATCCTCCACGACGCGCACATCAACGAAACCAAGACCGGCCCGCTGCCCGTCGCGAAATACTCCGCGCTCCTCATGCACTCGACCGAAGGCAAATGCTATTCGCTCGCCGAGATGCGCAGCTCCCTGGATGAACTCGGCTTCACGGATTTCCGCCATCAGGATACCGCCGTGGACCGCAGCATCATCACGGTGCGCAAGTCCTGAATTCATTCCTCCGCCATGAGCCAAGCCACCGTCATTGCCAACGGGAACGAAGTGACCGCCGCCCTGCCCTGCTCGCTCGAAGCATTCCTCATCGCTCAAGGACTGCTCCCGCGCAGCGTCGTTGTGGAGTTGAACGGTGACGCAGTGTCTCCCTCGGAATTCGCGCAACGCCAGCTCAACGCCGGAGACCGCCTTGAGATCGTGAAGATTGTCGCAGGCGGTTGAGGAACACCTCAATTGACCAGCCGGTACCAGTTATCTCGCTGACGCGGCTCATAGCCGAGGTCGCGAATCAACCGCTGCATGTCCACCACGCCCATGCAGAACGTCGTCCCCGCCTGGCTCACCACATTCTCCTCGATCATGATGCTGCCAAGATCGTTCGCGCCAAACTTCAACGCGATCTGCCCAATCTCCTGCCCCTGCGTCACCCACGAGCTCTGGATGTTCGGAATGTTATCGAGGTAAATCCGCGCCAGAGCCTGCACTCGCAAATATTCCTGCGCACCCACCGTCGGCGCCTTCAGCTTCGTGTTCTCCGCCTGGAACGTCCACGCGATGAACGCCGTGAACGCGCCGCCGCTCGCATACGCCAGCGACTTGTCCTGCTGCGCGCGCACGCGCTCCAGATGCTCGATGCGTTCCTCCACCGTCTCCACATGGCCGAACATCATCGTGGCCGAGGACGCCAAGCCGAGCCGGTGCGCCACGTCCATCACGCCAAGCCACTCGTCGCTCATCGCCTTGAGCGGCGCGATGCGTTTGCGCACGCGGTCCACGAGAATCTCGCCGCCGCCGCCGGGAATGGAGCCCAGCCCGGCCTTCACGAAATCGCGGATGATTTGCTCCACCGGCTCGTTGAAAAATTCCTGGAACGCGATGAACTCGCTCGGGCTGAACCCGTGGACGTTCACCTGCGGAAACTTCGCCTTCATGTGCGCGAGCAAGTCGAGATACCACTGCTTCGTCAGCTTCGGATGATGCCCGCCCTGCATGAGAATCTGCGTGCCGCCGAGCGCGATCGTCTCCTCGATCTTCCGATCCATCTCGTCGTGCGTGATCACATACGCATCGGACTCCTTCTCCGTGCGATAGAACGCGCAGAACTTGCAATAGACGTTGCAGACGTTCGTGTAGTTGACGTTGCGGTCCACGATGTAGGTGATGATCTCGTTGCCGCGCCCCTCGTAAGCCTCCGCCTTCTTCAACTGCCGGCGATGATCCGCCAGCGCGCCAAGCTCCTCCAGCGGCAGCCGGTACAGGCGCAACGCCTCGGCCTGGTCAATGCGTTTGCCATCCCAGACCTTCTGCAAGAGCTCATCCAACGACGCGTCGTGAATCACAAGCAAAGATTAGAAAGTCGCGTCTGAAACGCAAGGCGCGGCGGCAGCGAATCTGGAAAGCGTTCTGTCACTCAGTCCAAGATGGGAGACGCAAGGTTTCTACCCCTGGAACCTCGTTCACGAGATTGACTCATGCCTGCTTCGTGATAACCTCGCGGAACCATGAAGACTTTCCTCTGCGCAATCAGTTTGTTGGTTGCCGTGTCGCTTCCCGCCGCTGAATTATCAACAGCCCCGACGAAGTGCGCCGGGCGCTGGGCTGGCATCGCCAGCTTCTCGCACAATAAACGCGGTGACTTCTATATCCGGCGCGCCCTCCTGACCTTCGATGTCGATCCGCAGGGCAATGTGACCAATGGAGTGATTCGCGATTTTGCCGGCGCACCGCAGACCGCCTTCACGGGCCTGGTGGACGGAAAGGGTCGGCTGAATTGCGTGACCTATTCCGACGCAAATGATTATTACGCCAAGCTGAACCTGCGTTTCGGCAAGACCACCGGGACCGGCTCGTATGTCCTCCATTACAGCCCGACCTTGGCGTTCCGCGGCACGATCCAATGCTGGCGCGAAACGAAGCAAGCGCCGTATGAAACCCACAACTACAGCTCCTCTGTTTCCGTCTCCGTCATGAACGTTTACGGCGTCAGGCAGGACCAGCTGATTCGAGCTATTGAACTCCCAGTGCAGACCAACATCTCCACGACTGTTCCGG
>CAMCCU010000363.1 GCA_945872975.1 Pedosphaera parvula Ellin514 | reverse complement strand
GTCGAGCCAGCATTGCGCGAACTGGTGGCCAGCCTGGAACGAACCGCCGGCCTGCTGGCCAGGGCTGTGCCGCCCGTGGCACCGCCGGCCGGGTTGCGGGATCGCATCCTCCGTCGCGTCGAGGCGAACGAGGTCCGGACTCCATCCGTCCCGCCGACTCGCTCCATCGATCCGGCGTTCTTCTTCGTTGCCGCCAGCGACGCCGCCGGTTGGAAGGAACTGCCGGTGCCCGGCGCGTTCATCAAGTTGCTCTCGGCCGATCGTGAACGCGGCTACGCGGTGTTGCTCGGCCGGCTGGAGCGCGGGGTGCGCTACCCGGCTCATGCGCACAAGTCGGGGGAGGATATTCTCGTCCTGACAGGAGACTTGACGATCGCGGGACGTCGGTTGGGCCCGGGCGATTTTCATCATTGCGACGCGGGCACCTCGCATCCGGTGAACTTTTCCGATGAGGGCTGCACGCTGATGGCGGTGCTGTCCATCGACGACGATTTGACGAAGTTCGCGATGTCATAATCGCGCGCCGAGTCCCGCCTCACTTTGCCCGCTGTTCCCAATCCCGCCGCTGCGTTTCACCCAGGGCCTCCGGTCGGTAGAACTTCTCGTAGAACTCCCCGTCGAGATGGCCCGCTTGGAATCCCATGACCGTTCGATACGGCGGCATGTAAGCCGGGAAGCGTCCGTAGCGTCCCCAGACATATTCGCAATACGCCGTCGTCGCCGCGATGGCCGCCTCGCTCACGGACGGGACACCCGTCGTGACGTCAGCGTGCTTTGTCCAGGCGCTGCCGTGGCCCGCGCTGCGGAACAAGCCGCGCGCTCCGAACTTCGCTTCCACCACGGCACGCACCGCGTCGGCCATCGTGTTGTAGTACGGCGGACAGAACGGTTTCAACAGTACCTCGCCGTCACGTTCCAGTCCCACGGGGTAAGGGATGAGCGGATCGCGCCGGAGCAGCTTCATTCCCAGCGAAACCAACCGGCCGACGCTGAGGTAACGGCTCGCGGGCATCTGCTCCATGCGAAAGCCCAGCGCTTGAAACCAGCCGAATTCATGGTTGGCGAAATTCGTGAAGCCGCCCAGTCCGAGCGCCTGCGCCATCAGCCCGAGATTCTGCAGCATCATCCCCTGCTCGATGGTGACGAACTCGGTCACGAACTGTTCGACTTGTCGAACCGTCGCCACTCGCAGCTTGTGCGGATCATCCTCGAGATGGCCGCCACGGCTGCGGGCGAACCGCGCGAGACCGGCGGGCTGGTAACTGTTCCGTTCATCGAGCAGGAAGACGCCCGTGTCTTCGTTGAGGATTTCCAACAGGCCGTTGATGTACATGAACGTGAGATCGTTCACCGGCAGGAAGTAGCTCGTGCCCGGCGCGTGCGCCGACCAGCGGTTGGTGTTGATGTTGAAGAGCGGCTCGACTGGCGGCGCAGCGCGGCCGTCTTTGATCTTCACGCGGCTGCGGCGATACAGCTCGGTGAACTCCCCTCGTCGTCCCATCGCGATCATCTCGTCGATGTCTGCGGCGGACAGTTCGCGCGGACGCCGGACCAGATGCGTGCCCGTGTCGTTCGTGACCACCAGCGCAACGGTCTGCAATCCATCCCCGCTCGAGATCGTGCGCGCGACGAGGCCGGCCATGATGTTCCCGCCCTCGCCCTTCGCGTAAGTCAGATCCGCCAGCGCGTGGCCCGTGATGCCGCACGCGGCGAAGACCAGCGCCGACTCCTCCGCCTCGGTGAGCGGGACGGGTTGATGACGGCTTTTGTAAGCCAGAGGCCCGGCGGGAATCTTCATGCCGAGGCCGAAGCGGCGCGACCGCCGTTCCCGCAGTGCGTTCAATAACGGATGCGCTTCGAGAGGATTCAAGGGGTCAGGAGGTTCAGGCTGCGGTGGCTTCATGTGCTGCGGAAACACTCAGCAACCCTCGCGTAAATTCAATCCACATTCTTCTTCCTACGAAGGATGTCGGCGGTTGGATGCACTCAAAATTTCCGCCCTTCGCCTTACCGCTGCTCTCGTTTAATCTCGGTGTAGAGCTTGGGAAACTGCTCGTCGCTGCTCTACTCAATCCGTTGATTTGCATGTTCAGGGGTCGTCCTGAATTTGCGAAACGCTGGGTGGCCTGCCGGTTCCATTGTCGCGGCGTTGACCGGCGTCTTCTGGCTCATCCACCTGGCTGCAGAATCAACTGGCGCTTCTATATCGAGGACGCCCGCGTCAAACTCAAAAAAACTCTACCCCTCATCTAACGACTGACGGAGTATTAGTCGTGCTAGAACCGGCCCTGCTTCCTGGCTGCGGTTCACGTCGTATCGCTCCTGAATGTGCCCGGCATGACGAAGGGAAACGCAATGCCGGCGGCAGCGAGCGGGTTGAAGAGGCAGGGGGCCAAAGACCATCCCCCGCTTCCCTGCCCCGCCACTCACACTTCCAAAAAGAGGGCGACCTGAACATCGACACCAGGCTCATCGCGCAGGCGATCTACTGGTTGGTTTCGAGAGGTTGTTCCACAGATACGAACAGTTGCCCATGACCCAATCCTCACGACTCATCACACGGCAGATGGCTCCGGTATATTCGACGCGCAACTGGCGGGGCGTCGGTCAAATTTAGGCCCGCCCGCCGCCACTCTAGATGTTGACGACTGCCCTTTCACGCAGCCGGGTGCAGCTTGCAGGAGACGGTTATTGGTAGTCCGCCGTAGTCGCCGTCACGAGCAGCGTGCAACCATTCTCCGTGAAACTTTCGCCGTGATCGCTCTCTCCTTCGGCGTGATGAAAATCTCCGCCGTGCAACACACGACCTTCGACGTGAAAATCTCCGGACACCACGAAACATTCCTCGGGGCCGGAATGATGATGCGCAGGGAAACGCGTACCGGGCGCGAGTTCGTAAAGTTTCACTGACATACCTCGCCGGGCATCGGCGGCCAAATCCTTCACGCGCACACCGGGAGTGGTTAATGTCTTCCACTCGCCCTCTGATTGCAAAATAGAATAAAAAATCGCCGTCTGTTTCGCTGGTGCAGGTTTCGCCGAAGCCGCAATCCGCTCTATCACGCGAGCCTTTAGTTCTGCCGGGACACTGCGCGGTTCGGTCCCGGCGATGATGACAGCCGCGACCACATCGTTCCAGCGCCCGAGATCCCGTGCGAGGGCGGAATCGCTTTCCGCCAGGAGAATTTGAAACTCGCGCAAGTCGTCGCCATCCAGCACACCGGCGGCGTTCAGCGCGGCAAGTTCTGTTGTTCGCTCTGCGTTCATATCATTTTCAAACCGTCAATCGTTCGTCGACGCGTGTAATTCGAGCGCCTCGCGTAATTCGAGCATTCCGCGTCGGATGCGCGCCTTCACCGTGCCCAACGGTGCTTGCAAGGCGGCGGCAATTTCAGTCTGAGTGAGCCCGCTGAAAAAGGCCATTTCAATCGCCTGCTTTTGCTCAGGCGCAAGTTTTGCCATCGCCACTCGCACGGCACGAGCCGTTTCCTCGCTGAGCAACATGGCGGTCGGAGCCTCGTGAAGATTTTCGCCGGCCAGATGTTCCGCCGTCGCCGCTTCCATGAGTCGATGCCCGCGTTGCGAGGCGCGCAGGCGGTCAATTGCTTTGTTGCGCAGGAGAGTGATGGCCCAGGTCACGGGCTTGCCAAGCCGAGAATCGTAACTGCCAGCCTTCGCCCAGATCTGGACGAACGCTTCTTGCACGACGTCTTCGGCGGCATGGGCGTCACGCAATATCCGCATCGCGATGGAAAACAAGACGCCAGCCAGCCGGTCGTAGAGCTGCGAAAAAGCTTCGGCGTCGCCACCAGCAACCCGGGCAAGCAGTTCCGTTTCGGGGGCATCCGAAGGAAGGGTGTCTGAGATCATAGTAACGCCCCCATTGTCCGCCATCCGCCAATCCCAACGAAACAAATCCGCGGCGCGGCGATTCAGGGTCGCGATTGCAGCATTCACCAGTTCGTCTCAGGTTACCAATATCAATCCTTCATTATTACGTCCAACGCGAGATAACGGACGCACGAGAATACATTTTTTATTTCGAAACGTTCTGCGGATGAAAAAATTTCAATCGCTTGCATCTCTTCCGGACTTGCGCGCGTAATCTTTATGCAAATGAACTGCGGAACGTCAAAAGCAAATCCCAATCAACGAGTGGCATGATAAGCGGAGAATTCAAGGTTCGCTCGGGCTATGGCATGGCAGCGATGCTGCTGGTTGCCGGCACCCTACATTTCCTCACTCCCGGCGGCTTCGATAAAATAGTCCCACCGATTCTGCCGCTTGAGCCACGGTTCTGGACTTATCTCAGCGGAGCAACCGAGCTAGTGATTGCGCTGATGTTGCTTGCACCGGTGGATAAATACAAACTTCAGGGTCATTCTCTACCCTTCTTAGGGGCACGAGCCGCGTTCGTATTTTTCATTGCAGTCTTTCCGGCAAATATCTACATGGCCATTGATTGGTCCAGTCGCAAGATGCCAGAACCACTCCTTGCCTATGCCCGACTTCCGCTGCAATTAGGGCTGTTCTATTGGTCCATAGCACTAGCAAGAGAGGTCAAGAAGTTTAATTCGCAGGGCAGTTAATGACTGAGACAATTGAAAAGCAAAAGACGTCACCAATTAGCCTGCCGTCCGCTAGTACTCTGTCCGTGGTGAAATGAGGGGTGTGCTATTTGGTGCTTGTACTTTTGAACAGCATGTCGAATTGGAGTGGTTGCCGATCAGGCATAGCGGCCAGTTAATCTCCAGTAACGAGAGCAACTCGTGAACATCTTGCGCAAGAAGCGTTGTGCGGCCACCCGCTAATCTTACGCCCGCATCCTGCTCAACGCCGATGCGGACATCGCCGCCGCATCAAGGTCTCCATCTCCACGGTGGAACGGGTGCGTCGTCTGGATGGCACCGCCGAAGTCAGGCTCATCGCCGTGGCGTGCGGTGAACCGCACGCGGGATGCGCCCGCTGAACCCTCCTCCTCCTGGCTGGCCGACGGATCTGGACGTCCTGGAATCCATTATACGCAATGCCTGCGGGCGTTGGCCGAGGAACATTTTCGCCAGGCCGAAAAGAACGTGCTTGAGCAGTGTAACGTCAACACCCACGCGGCGGCTTTGATCTGCGAGGCGTTTGAGCCCGTGACCGCATTGCGGCGGCTGGAGCGCTTTGAATTTCACTACACGCCCAAGCACGGCAGCTGGCTGAGCATCGCAGAGATCGAGTTGAGCGTGCTGAGCCGTCAATGTCTGGCCCGTCGCATCAGCGACTGGGACACCCTGCGCCGCAACCAGCCCAACTGTAAAATCAACTGTCGCTTCACCACCGAGGACGCTCGCATCAAACTCAACAAAAACTCTACGCTTCATTTCACGACTGACGGAGTGATAGACGGCCGGCGGGAATCTTCAAGCCGAGGCCGAAGCGGCGCGAACGTCGTTCACGCAGCGCGGCCAGCAACGGATGCGAAGGATTCAAGGGGTCAGGAGGTTTAGGATGCTTTGGCTTCATGTGCTGCGGAAACACTCAGCAACCCTCGCGTAAATTCAATCCGCACTCTTCTTCCTACGAAGGATGACGGCGGTTGGATGCACCCAAAATTTCCGCCCTTCGCCGTCGTGGAATTTTTTCACCTTCCGTGCATCCGACTGTTGAGAGCTGCCGTAAAGCCTCACGAAACATGTCGAAGACCATGACGACCTTCTCAAAAAACAAAAGCCGACAACTGTCCCGCGCTGCCTCGCTTCTCGCGCTCGGCGCCGGACTCGCGTTCAGCGGTTGTGGGCGCAACGCAGGCACGCCGTCTGACACTTCCGTTCGCACGCGCAGCGTAGCCGATCCACTCGCCATCGCGCTGGCTCCGCACGCCGGCGAGAGCCCGCTGGATGAACGCATTCGCCGCGGTCAGGAACAGGTGCGCTCGGCGAAGAACACGCCGGCCAGCCTCGAACAGCTCGGCTGGCTGTTCGTGGCGAAGGCGCGGGCGAGTTTCGATGCAGGCTTCTACACA
>CAMCCU010000362.1 GCA_945872975.1 Pedosphaera parvula Ellin514 | reverse complement strand
GCTTTCATGGAAGACAATGGTAGGGAACTCTCCTCCCCTGACAACTGCACATTCATCAGCCTCCCCGGCACCAACAAAATCTCACTCACTCCTTGCCCGTTTGACACACCTGCCGATTTAAGGTGAGATGCGCCAACCAAAAAACGAGTCAACTCTATGAAGCGACTGAACTTTCAACTCCCGTTCTCCACCGTAATCCTTTCTGCCTTGCTCGCGTTCGCTGCGGCCACCACCACCACGCTCGCCGCCGACAAGTCTGTCGGGCTCTACCAGCGCTTCGAGCAATCCTTCGAGAGCGCCGCCAGCTATGCGAACCCATTGCAGGAAGCTTCGCTCACCGCGACTTTCACTTCCCCTACAGGTATAAAGCTGAAGATTCCAGGCTTCTGGGATGGCGGCAAGACGTGGCGCGTTCGCTTCGCGCCAAGCCAGACCGGCAACTGGATCTTCGAGACCGCCTGCTCCGACGCCAGCAACAAAGGTCTGCATCAGCAGAGCGGCCAGTTCAGCGTCAGCGCCGCCAGCGGCAACACTGCTCTCTCGCAACACGGCCCCATCCGTGTTTCCGATGACGACCGCCATTTCGCGCATCAAGACGGCACGCCGTTCTTCTGGGTGGGCGATACCGCGTGGAACGGCCCGCTGCTCTCCTCCAAGGCGGATTGGGATCTCTACCTCAAGGAACGCACGCGCCAAAAGTTCAACGTCGTCCAGTGGGTCACCACGCAGTGGCGCGCTTCGCCCGATGGCGACGCGGGCAAACAACTTGCCTACACCGGCAACGATAAGATCTCCATCAACACCGCTTACTTCCAGCGCCTCGACGAAAAAGTTGACGCCATGAACAAGGCCGGAATCGTCAGCGTGCCCGTCCTCCTCTGGGCCATCAACGCCGGCGGCAATCCGAAGGTGAACCCCGGCGTTTCGCTGCCGGAAGATCAAGCCATCCTCCTCGCCCGTTACATGGTCGCTCGCTGGAGCGGCAACGCCTCGGCGTGGATTCTGGGTGGCGACGCTGACTACCGTGGTGAGAAAGCAGAGAAATGGAAACGCATCGGACGCGCCGTCTTCGGCGACATCGCGCACGCGCCCGTCACCATGCACCCCGGCGGCATGCAATGGGTCTGGAAAGAATTCATCGACGAGAAATGGTATGGCTTCCACGGCTACCAGAGCGGTCACGGCGATGACGACAAGACTTTGAAATGGATCACCGAAGGCCCGCTCACCGACGACTGGACCAAGCTGCCGCATCGGCCCTTCGTCAATCTCGAGCCGCCTTACGAGAACCACGTCGCGTATCAATCCAAGAAGCCGATCTCACCCGAGACCGTGCGCCGCGCTGTTTACTGGTCGCTGCTTTGCGCGCCCACAGCGGGCGTGACCTACGGAGGCCACGGCATTTGGGGATGGGATGACGGCACGAAAGATCCGACCGACCACGCCGGCACGGGCATTCCGTTGCCCTGGCAGAAAGCGCTCACCATGCCCGGCGCAGAACAGATGGCGCACGTCGCTGACTTCTTCGCGTCCGTAAACTGGACCAAGCTTCGCCCCGCGCCCGTCACGGTCGTGAACAATCCGGGCGCGCAAAAGCCCTCGAAGTTCATCACCGGCGCCAAGACCGACGACAAGGAACTCATGGTGATTTACGTGCCGGAAGATCGCACGGTGGAGATCAAGCTGGACTCCATGCCGCCCTCGCCGAACGTCACCTGGTTCAACCCTCGCACCGGCGAGAAAAGCCCCGCCGTCGCCGTCGTCACCGCCAACACCTGTCAGTTCCCCACGCCCGCCGAAGGTGACTGGATTCTCTTCATGAAGACCGACAAGAAGGATTCAGCATCAGGCGAGAAAAAGGAATCTGCACCGGAAAAGAAATAGGCCCACCGCTTCAGCAGCGGCCCGCCACCGCAGTTTCAGAAGCTGACTTGCCTCTCCGAACTCGACTTGGACGTGGAGCTTGCGGGCGGGCGCGGATTGCCCTTAACGACCTTGTCGAGACATTGGCAGCGCATTTCAGTCAGCGGCGCACGCAAGCGTTCC
Source organism: Pedosphaera parvula Ellin514 (assembly GCA_945872975.1). Taxonomy (GTDB): domain Bacteria; phylum Verrucomicrobiota; class Verrucomicrobiia; order Limisphaerales; family JADJPG01; genus JADJPG01. The sequence goes on along the minus strand of CAMCCU010000362.1, from coordinate 3,973 downwards.
AGACTGTCGCGACTCTCCGGCGAAAGGTCTGTAGCGGCAGGTTCCACTTGATCGACGAACTGGCGACAGAGCTTCTCCCGTTGAGCCGATGCGTCCTTGATGGCAGCGAGTGCGTCACGATGGTGGAGAAATGCCTGTTCGACATCATAGCCCTCGAATCGAGGTTCGAGATGAAGCCGGCCAAGGTCATTTTTTGCTTCCGGATAATCCGGCTTGTACTGGAGCGCATCCTTGTACGACGCAGCCGCGTCCGGGAATCGACCAAGCGCGAAGTAGGTGTTGGCCAGATTGTCGTGCGCAAAGACAAAGGCGGGATTGATCTTCAAGGCAGCCTGACACTCGGCAATGGCAGACTGAAGTCGATCGCGCTTCAACGATTCATCGGCGGTGCGTTTGGCCCATTCGAGGTAAAGGTTAGCCAAGTTATTATGGGCGATGTAGTGATGCGGGTTGAGCGCATAGGCCCGCCGGTAATGAGCAATCGCCGTCTCACGGTTGCGCTCCGCAGCCAATCGATCCGCCGGCAGGCCGCCGGCCTCCTGAAACTCGCTCATCTGGTGGCAGGCGTAAGCGTAGGCCTTCGCCGCACCATCCATCACGGGATCGAGCGTGATAGCCATGCGTCCGTGATACACGGCGTCCGTAAGGAGATGTAGCTCTCGCGTGTTGTAGCGATGGAATTGAGACAACAGCGCGTTGGCCAGGCCACTGTGGGCACGAGCCTTGAGGCGGCTTTGCGGGGCATTAAGGGCGCCACGAAACAACTCAATGGAATCCAGATTGTCCGCCTCAAGCCATCGAAAATATTTCAGAATCGCGAGATTGTAGTTCGCCGCCGGATTGTTCGGTTCCAGCTCCAGCGCCTTGCCATAGCGCTTCACTGCCTCGTCAAAATCCGCCGGGCGCTGCAAATCTACCCAGGACAAGTAATGCGACAAGCCAACCGTGTATTCGCGAAAAGCCTCCCAGCTTTTAAATATATCCTCGCCGGTTAAATCAAGATAGATGCGGTAGGCCAGTTCTTCGACGGTTTCAGGCAGCGCATCAGGGGCACCTCCCCGTTGCAAGACTTCCCATAGATGTGTCGCACTCTGCGGCCCACGCCGCCTCCCCAGCGATTCGAGAGTGGCGAGCAGCCGGATTTGGTCTCCGTACTTGTGAATCGATCCCCGCAACTGAGCCGGTCGCAGAAATACCGGCACGAGCCGGAAAAGAATCATCAGGATACTGCTGACGACGTTGCCATACTTCCCGAGTTCGACCGAGCCAAGCAACTTGATGTCTTCATCCAACCCATGTCGGAAGGCCGGCATATCCTGGCTCGGCTGCCAGGTCTCGAGCTTTCGCACGCTCTGATCGTGGATGCTTTTCACGAAGCGCAGCTTGAACAGTAGCAGATCCGCGACGCTGCGCCCCAAATCCGGCCCCGTGCCTTCCGCCATGTTGACCCACGCCTCGAAAACAAGCTGGCGTCGGCTGCGGAAATACAGCCGTGCGGCCGCGCCGACCACAAGCAGCGCCGCGAGCAAGGGCAACGCTGCCTCCAGCCATAGCAAGGCTTCCTTCAATTGGGACAGCAGGTTCGTCATGGTGAGTTTTGCTTGAGTCAATTTATTATCCGCATACGACCCGTTCTACAACTTCGCTCTCAAAAGACCCGAGTGCGCTCCGGCGTTCCTTCCAATGCAACCATCTACCCCAAGATGGAGAAAAGAGAGCAAGTTCACATCGCCGTGCCGGCAGTCGATTCAAGAACCGATTCTCTTCCAAACAGTGTCTCCACATCCAGACGCCAGCGTGGTTAGAAACACGAATTCAAAAAAAAAGGAGCCCGGGATTAACCGGACTCCGTCGCGAAATTCAATTAGCCAAATCGGCCAATGGCTTAGTAACGACCACGACCGCCACCGCCGCCGCCGCCGCCGCCGCCATAACCGCCGCCGCCACCACCGCCGCCGCCGCTACGACGACCGCCGCCGCCACCGCCACCACCAGGAGGACGTTCTTCGCGAGGACGGGCAACGTTGACCGTCAGGGCGCGTCCGTCGACTTCTTTGCCGTTGAGACCTTCGATGGCTTTCTGCGCATCTTCAGGGGAGGACATGGTAACGAAGCCGAAGCCGCGGGCGCGACCGGTCATACGATCCATCATCAGGTTTGCTTCGATGACCGTGCCGTAAGCCGCAAAGGCGTCCTGCAGGTCGTTTTCAGTCATGTTGAAGGAAAGATTCCCTACAAACAGTTTATTGCTCATGTGATGTACTTACTGTCCGACTAACCGTTGCTTTCACAGACTGTTCCCGAACGCCGGGTTTCGAATCATCACTGAACAAGGTTCACCTGAGGATTTACCAAGCCTTGAAATGGACAAGCTATCTAACAGATGAATGGAAAATGACAAATTAACGGCAGGTGGCAAGAACTATTTTCAATTATTTTCAATGACGATGACGGAATCGACGCGCCCACCGCCCCCGGCAACTCACGAAGCACTATCAACGTCGGTAACTGGCGGCACAACGGGCTCGCGAACTGGCTTCGGGGCCTCAGGATCACGAGCAGGCTTGGCCCGCTGATCGCGCGGCAAAGGGCTGATAATGACATGCATGTCGCGGTCACCAGCCATCTTAGGCGGAGCATCCGCACGTCCGTGCGTGGCAGCTTCCAAGACGAATCGGTTCACCACTTGGAACCCGAATTCCTTATGAGCTCGTTGCCGGCCACGGAAGCGCAACTTCACACGCACCTTCATGTCTTCACTGAGAAACCCGATCGCATGGTTCAGCTTCGTGCGAAAATCGTTCTCATCGATATTCGCCGTAAGCTGCAACTCCTTCATCGTGTTGGCAGGCTGACGTGCCAGCGATTCCTTCTTCTTCTTCGATTCCTCGTACTGGAACTTGCCGTACTCGATGATGCGACAAACGGGCGGAACCGCAGTCGGGGCGATCTCGATCAAGTCCAAACCCCGGTTTTGCGCCAACCGGAGCGCATCTCCGAGACTCATTACTCCCAATGGCTGCTTCATCTCGTCCAACACCCGAACCTCGCGCGCACGAATCTTGCCATTCCGGCGATGCAACGGTTCACGGGAAGGATAGGGGCGAGGCGAATAGGGGCGGCTCATGCGTGGATTGGATATTTTAGATGAATGGGATGGATCGAATGATTTGTTGAGAGAATCTCGACTTAGTTACCTGACAGCGACTGGGACGCACGACGCGGACTGCGGCGCATGAACCGAAGCACCCCCGCAGGCGGGCAACTCGCCGTATCCTTCACAAGGATGGCGTTGTGCTTCTTCAAAAATTTCTCCAATGCCCCTTTCGCGGATAGCTGTGTTGGCGACCGAAATGTAGGTTCCTTGAAATGCCGGTAATGGACTAGCGTCCGGCCCACGAGGCCGATCTCCAGCCGCGAATCAGCCAGTTGCCAAACCTGGCCCAGCTCAAACGGCACTGCAGTATAACTGCTATTTTGCATGACAATGAATAACCGTGCGCTGTTTCCGCTGAACCCATCCAGACGTAGATGAAACCGAACGAAAAGCACTACCGCGACGAAAAACCGTACTGGAATCGACTCGAACAAGAAAGGAAGCGCCCTAAGGCCCCGCCAAGAAAGCTTGATTAATTCTTCCGCCAGTTTCCCTCTGCACGCTGAGCATTGCAATTTAATTACAGATGAAAATCCTTCCGCACCCCCCGCCGTTGTCCCACCCCTTCTGCCAAAGTCGCGGCACTATGAAAACACTTGTGAACGGAATGAACGAACCCCGCTACTGGAAACACATCGCCACTTTCGGCAAGGCCAGGCTAATCACCAGCACCACAGGGCGCGTCGAATTGCTCGGCGGATCGCCAGCCGAGCACGCCGAGGCTCAGGAATGGATTTCCCTGTTCCTCCATGACGCCGTGCTTCAGAAATCCCCAACATCTTCGAGCGAGCCGAAGTCTCCCCCATGTCGCCGTCG
>CAMCCU010000361.1 GCA_945872975.1 Pedosphaera parvula Ellin514 | reverse complement strand
CCGGTCTGCTGAATCTCCCGGTCCACACTGGACTGCAGGAGTTCGTAGAGCCGCTGGCTCTCCTGGTCCACTTGGTTGAGGTCCGCCAGTTCCGTCCTGACCGTCACCGCATACTGATGTGACGAGTAGCCGGGCAGACCCAGCTTCTTTGAGTAGTTGGCTTCAAGGATGATTGCCATGTTGGTTCCTTTTGGTTTGAGGGTTTGGGTTGAAAAACAAAACGCTCCCGGCGGATCTGCCGGGAGCGTTGGGTTTGTGGAAGGATGATGCGGTCCGATTACGTTGCGGTGGCTTTATCGGTCTGTTGACCATCAACGATGCTTTGCAGCGGCTCGGTCCGACAGGGCGCCGGAGCTTCCGCTAGCACCGCCGCCTCCCATCCTTCCGACCCGGCCAGCGCTGACTCTAACAGCCGGTTGGCAAGCCGCGTCATCGGCACCTTCCGCCGCCGGGCCTCGTGATACAGCGCACTGACCAGGAAACGATCCAGCTGCGGGGAATACCATCTTGCTCGTGCCATGCCGCCTCCTGTGGTTGATGAAGTGTGAAGACTGTTCCTAGTCCTTGATCAAGATGATGGAGAACCGCTCCATCCAGGCCGGAACAACGAAGGGCCGAAACCCTCGGTCAAAACCTTATAGCACCAAATCGAGGGCTGTTGCACGGGAGCACTAATGAACAGATATGCAGGGTAAGCGGTGGTTGAGGATTTTCGGAGTAGAAGCTTGTGCCACTTTTTGTGCCACTAGGTCAGCTTTCTGGAGAGACTCGAATTGATGGGTGAAAATCGACTATCGACCAATGTTTATAGGGGTGAAGACTACTCCAAGTGAAATGAATCGAAAGGTCGTGAAATCGCCAAGGAGTGAATTTTGAGTCTAGCGCGTCTGCCAATTCCGCCACATCGGCCACCTAACTATCAGAAACTCACGAGCAGTTTGCCTGCGCCATTTTGGAGCGCCGCGCTGCTCATTCGCGTCTCCACAGAACCTATCAGAGGGCGTTTGATTCGCGCAAGCGCCCAATTCGCGAGGTGTGAATTCGCACGGGAAACCCGATACGGTGGGGCCATGAACAACGCGACTCTGCTTGAGGAATCTCCATCGCGCCGACAGTTTCGGCTTCACGCCAAAACTTCGTTCACCACATGCCCATGCACGTCCGTCAGCCGGCGGTCGATGCCGTTCTGCCTGACGGTCAACTTCTCATGATCGATGCCGAGCAGGTGCAGCACCGTGGCGTGGAGGTCGTAGCAATACGTTTTGTTTTCGACCGCCTGATAGCCCCAGTCGTCGCTGCTGCCGTGGGCGACACCAGGCTTGATGCCCGCGCCCCAGAGCCACGTCACGAAGCTGCCGCCGTTATGATCGCGGCCGAGCGAACCTTGCGCGAAAGGCGTGCGGCCAAATTCCGTCGTCCAGATGACGAGCGTGTCCTTGTCGAGCCCGCGCGATTTCAAGTCGCGGAGCAGGGCAGCGATGGGCGCATCCACGCTGGCGGCCATCGGTGGAAGTTCGGTCTGGATGTTGCCGTGATTGTCCCAGTTGTTCACCGCGCCCTGCGGCCCGCTCCAGACCTGCACGAAACGCACGCCGCGCTCAATCAGCCGCGTGGCGAGCAGGCAGCGGCGTCCGAAATCTTCGGTCACTTTGTTCCCCAAGCCATACGCGGTCCGCACCGATTCCGGTTCGCGCATCACGTCGAACGCCTCTGGCGCGGAGAGCTGCATCTTAGCGGCGAGCTCGTAGCTGGAGATGCGCGCTTCGAGCCGCGAATCGCCGGGATGCTGTTCGGCGTGAGCGCGGTTCATCTTGTCCAGCATCGCGAGGCTCGCGGCGTTTCCGTCCCGTTTGGCGAAGGCGAACTTGTCGCTCGCGAACAGATCGGGAACGGGACGCGAACTGGCCGCATTGATGACGGTGCCTTGATGAACCGCCGGGAGAAATCCCGACGAGAAACAGCCGCGCTGGTTGTAGGGCAAGCCTTTCGCATCCGGCAGCACAACGAAAGTCGGCAGGTTGTCCGTGAGATTGCCGAGCGCGTAGGAAATCCACGCGCCCATGCAAGGGAAGCCGGGCAGCAGAAAGCCGCTGTTCATCATGTAGGTGCCGGGACCGTGGACGTTCGTCTTCGTCGTCATGGCCATGAGGAACGCCATTTCGTCCACGAGCTTCGCCTGCTCGGGAAACATGCTGCTGACCCAGCGCCCGCTCTGCCCGTGCTGCGCGAATGGAAACGGGCTTTTCATCATCGCGCCCGCTGGTGCGGTGAAGCCTTCCGGCTTCTCCTTGGGCCCGAGCATCTGGCCGTGCAAGCGTTCCAGTTCCGGCTTGTAATCGAAGGTGTCCATCGGGCTCGCGCCGCCGGTCATGAAGAGCTGGATGACGCGCTTCACCTTCGCCGGATGATGCGTGATGCCGGCGGCCAGCGCATCGCGGGCAAACAGATCGGACAGCGCCAGCCCGGCAAATCCTCCGCCAAGCTTCCACAGAAAGTCGCGGCGGTTGTGAAGTGAGTTCGCGTTCATGCTCAGTCCACAAAAAGGAATTCGTTGCTGTTCAGCAGCAGTCGACAGAGCGCGGGCAAGCCCTGGTGGCGGGCGAACTCGGCGAGCTCACGTCGCTCTTCGCCCTTCGGCTCACGCAGCCAGATGAATTGCAATGCGCGGTCGAGCTGCGCCTCCAGAGTTTTCGCCTCTGCTTCCACGCGCTTCGCCAGCACTTGGCTGTGATGAAGAACGAAGTCGTTGTTGTAGAGCGTGAGCGCTTGCAGCGATGACACGGAGAAGCCGCGCACCGGCGTGAGCAAACCGAGATCGGGGAAATCGAGCGCCTCCATGAATGGGTCCGCAATGCCGCGCCAGACGTAGCGGTAGACGCTGCGCCGGTTCGCCTCCGGCTTCGCCCAATCATAGGTCGCGTAATCGAGCGACGGCGTGTTCTGCGGGCCTTTGCTCTGCTTGAAATGCTGGATGGCCGGGCCGCCCATCTTGAGATCGAGCGCGCCGGAAGCCGCGAGCGTGAAGTCGCGGAAGGAATCCGCGTCGAGCCTCTGACGATTCTGCCGCCAGAGCAGCCGGTTGTCGCCGTCGAGCGTCGCTGCGTCGTCGCGCTGCTGCGACGCTTGGCGATACGTGGCGCTGGTCACGATGAGCCGGTGCAGTTCCTTGAGCGAACCTTTCGCCTCATCGCGGAACCACACGGCGAGCCAGTCGATGAGTTCGGGATGAGACGGCGTGCCGCCCATCTTGCCGAAGTCGCTCGGCGTGTCGCACAGGCCGCGCCCGAAGTGATAATGCCAGACGCGATTCACGATGCTGCGCCAGGTCAGCACGTTGTCGGGATGCGCCAGCCAGTCGGCCAGCGCGGCGCGGCGTTCACTTTCGTTCTTGGGATTCTTCAGCGGGAAACGCGCGGGCAGATGCGTCAATGCGGAGAGCGCGCCTGGTTCGATGACGGCGCGGGGCTTGTCGAAATCACCGCGATGCAGAACGTGGACGACCTTGGGTTCCGGCAGAGACTTCGCCTGCCTCGGCGGGTCGCCGCTGAGGATGTTCACCGACGAGGCCGCCGCATAAACGACGGATTGCGCTGGCAGCTTGGCCAGCGTCTCGTTCGCAACGAGTCGGAGCGCGTGTGCGGCGATGGCGACGCGCTGGGTCTCGCCTCTCTCGGCGGCAGTCGCGGCGATGGCAGCTTCGACTTCGGTGGGAAGAGAGGCCGCGTTCGCCGCATCATCCGCCGTGACCGCGAGGCTGAACGCGCCGATGAGATGGCCGCCGCCGTGCGCCTGCTTGAGCACGATGGCGAGGTGGGAACCGGGCTTGAGCGCCAGCGGTTCCGAGAGTTCAAAGACCGCTTGATGCGACTGGCCGACGGCTGGATGAATCCCCCACGCCGTCTTGATGTCGCCATCGAGCGCGCGTTCGATGCCCCAGCCCGCTTGATTGAAATCCGCCGTGGCGCGACGGAACTTCACCGGCTTCGACTCGGCGACTCCAGCCTCGAAGACGCGCAGTTCGATCTCGGACAGATGCAGGTTGCCGTTGTCGTTCCGTCCCGGTCCGCGCATCGGCAGCGAGTCGTGCGCGAGGACATTCAGGCGCAACGCCGTGATGTTCGAGAGCGTCGTGGTTGCGGTGATGGTGTAGGTGTCCTTGTCGGGTTTGGGGCCGGCGGAAAGGAACGCGCCGTTGGTGAGGCGAGTCAACGTCGAGCCTTCGGTCGCGAGAAATGTCTCGGCATCCAACGGTTGCCAGCGCGCGCCTGGACCTTGCTTCGAGAGCCATTGATTCACTGGCGGCGCGTTCTCGGGCGAGAGAAGAATGGAGGCGTCCTTCTTGTCCGCTGCCGCGATCAAACCCTTCCATCGCTTCCGTTCACGGCCCACGGCGGCGTCTTCGTCGTAGGAGATTTCGCCTTTCAACACGCCGGCGAACACTGCCTGGAGCGCGTAGTAATCTTCCTGCGAGATGGGGTCGAACTTGTGAGCGTGACAGCGCGCGCAGTTCGCGGTGGTGCTGGAGAACGCAGCCATCGTCTGCGTCACCATGTCATCGCGGTCGAGATAGTCGAACGTGACCGTCGCCGTGGCGTAGGTGCTCATGTCGAACGTGCCTGCACCCAGATAACCGAGCGCCGCCGTGAGCCGTGGTTCATCGGGATAGAAGACGTCCGCCGCGAGCTGTTCCCGGATGAAGCGCGGCCACGGCGTGTCTTTGTTGAATGCCTCGATCGCGTAATCGCGGAAGCGCCACGCATTGTCGCGGCCGATGTCGTGTTCGTAACCGTGCGAATCGGCGAAGTGAATCGTGTCGAACCAATGCCGCGCCCAGCGTTCGCCATGGCGCGGTGAATCGAGGAGACGCGTGACGAGCTTTTCGTAGGCGCGCTGGTCTGTGTCGGCGACGAATGCGGTGACTTCCTCGGGCGTTGGTGGCAAGCCCGTGAGGTCATGGCTGACGCGGCGGATGAGTGTGCGGCGGTCCGCTTCTACGGACAGCGTGAGTTTCTTCTCCGCCAGCTTGGTGTTAATGAAGGCGTCGATGGGGTGACCCTTCGCTGAGGGCAAAGCCGGCTTTACCAACGGTGCGAGCGACCAGTGCGGCTTCGTCTCAGCTTTTGTTCCCGCCAGCGCATCCGGCCACGCTGGGCCCGCATCGATCCAGTCGCGCAACGTCTTCACCTCGGCGGTCGTGAGCCGGGGTGCGTCGCTCTTCTTCGGCGGCATCAACAACTCCGCGTCCTCACCGCTCACGTAACGGATGAGCGGGCTGGCCTTGGCATTGTGCGGGATGATGGCCGCGTGTCCGCTGTCGCCGCCCTTCAGCGCGATGTCGCGGACATCCAGCCGATAGCCGTTCTTTTGTTTCTCCGGCCCGTGGCAGCCGAAGCAGCTTCGCTCCAGTATGGGCCGCACATCGCGCGCGAAGTCCGGCGCGGCGCCGAGCGCTGCCGTGGTCATCACCATCAGCAACAGCGCGGCGAACAGGGCGTGGGTTCTTATTGTGAAAGGGAGATGTGGTCCGCCCTCACCCCATCCCTCTCCCCCGGGAGAAGGAGCGCGCAGCAGGCGTAATGAAGGCTTCGCATCGCCTGCCGCGTTCACGAGCCGTGAAGGCGCGGAAGAAATCGTCCGTCCCTCCGCCGTGTCCGGCGCGAACCTTCTCCTTGGGGGAGAAGGCCGGGGTGAGGGCGGGCGTCCTTCAAACACAAGCCACCTACAGCTTCACTGTCTTCTTCAGCTTCGCGCTGCGCACGGCGGCATCGACGATCTCCTGGCCGATGCGGCTGATGCGGATGCTCACCGGGCCTTCGAGCGCTTTGCCTTTCGACAGACGGTCGATGAAGTATTGCACCGGATTCTGGTTCGGCGCTTTCGGAGCGGGCGCAGGGAGGCGATGCGGCTCCGGTTTCTTGCGCGTCTGCACGGTGACGAAATCATCGTAGTCGTAGCTGGAGATCGTGCCTTCGGTTCCCGCGATGATGAACCCGCAGCGCGGCTGCGGCTGGAGAATCCACGGATCACTGAAAGTCCCCCA
>CAMCCU010000360.1 GCA_945872975.1 Pedosphaera parvula Ellin514 | reverse complement strand
CTCCTGGACGCTGCGCAAGTCCGCACCGGCGTCGAGCAGATGCGTCGCGTAGCTGTGCCGCAGCTTGTGCGGCGTGAGGTGCGGGTCGAGACCCGCGATTTCCAGGTACTGTTTCAGACGTGATTGAAACGTTCGTGCCTGCATCGGTTCGGTAGCCTTGCCCGATCTGAGAAAGACCGGTTCGCTGGCGGACGGTCGAGTCGGCAAGAGCTTCCAATACTGCTCGATGGCCAGAAGAGCAGGCGCGCCGATCGGCACCTGGCGTTCCTTCTTTCCTTTGCCTCGCACACGGACGAGCTGCTCGCTCCAATCGATATCCTCCACGCGCATGCCGCACAGCTCGCTGATACGCAGACCGCACGAGTAAATCGTTTCCAGAATCGCCACGTCCCGCTCCGGCACCGCCGCCTCCACCGGACGCCCGAGTTTCTTCCGCGACTCGCCACGCAGCCCGACAATCGGCGGCTGGGCTCGCAGCGGCGCTTTCAGCAACTCCTCGAGCTGCGCCATGGTCAGGAATCGCGGCAGCCGTTTCTCCAGCTTCGGCAGTGAGATACTCTTGATGGGTGAACTCTCCAGGACGCCGCGCCGCACGAGGAATTTGTAGAACGTGCGCAGCGCGCTGAAGCGAAGCTGGATGGCCGCGCGGCTCAGCTTGCCGCGCCCAAGCGACCTCAGGTAAGAGCGGAAGTCATCGCGCTGAAGCGCCGCCCACGCGGGCGGCTGCTGCCGGTCGCTCTGATGCCATTTGCAGAACTCGCCGAGCGTCTGGGTGTAGTTGCGGACCGTATAAACGGACAAGCCACGATCCGTCGTGAGATGCTGAGCGAATCGATCGATCCACTCCATAAGGTATTAGGAATCGCGCGGCGCGAACTCGAAGGTCGCCTTGCCCGCGTCGTCCAGCACCAGATAGGCGGCGAACGGTCGACCGGCCTTGGAGACGAACTTGTCCATCAAATCGGTCTTGCCGCCCGTGAGCAGCTTCGTGATCTGCGCGCGCTCGATAGGATGCTGGCAGATGATTTTTCCGGTCTTGAACTTGCAGACCTTCTTCTCGGCCTGCGAATTTTCGCACACGTAATCGTTCAGTCCCTCGAAGACGCGTCCGCCGCACTTCGGACATTTGCCAAGCGATTCCTGGCCGGTGAAGTCCAGCTTCGGAGCCGGTTCCTTGGGCTTGCCGTCCTTCGCGGCGCCTTTGCCTCCGGCTTTCGGCGCGCGCGGCTCGAACTCGAAGCTGATCTTGCCGTCCTTGCCGAGCGCGAGGAACGCCTTGAAGGTCCGCCCGTTCTTCTTCGAGACGAACTTCGTCAGCAAATCCGTCTTGCCGGTCGTGAGCAGCTTGACCATCTGCGCGCGTTCGAGCGGCTGCTGGAGAATGATCGTGCCAGAGCGGAAGTCGCAGGTCTTGGCCCCGCCCACCGCCTTCTCGCACACGTAGGTCATCCCGTTCTCGTAGATGTTCGACTTGCACTTGGGGCATTGGCCGACGGGTTCCTTGCCCGTGAAATCCACCACAATGGGAGCGCCCTCGGCATCGACGTCCTTGTTGCCGAAGTCGAACTCCGCCTTGAACTCCGGCGTGAGCTTGACGATGGCAGCGAACGGAAAACCCTGCTTGCTGCGGAAGCCCTGAAGCGGCCCGACCTGCTTCTTCAAAAGCAATTCGTCGATCTCATGCGCTTCGTAGAGCCGGCCCGCCGCGCTCTTCCACAAGGAGAAGTCGCAGCCCGCATTGGTGCATTGAAACTTGCGATAGTTCTCTTTGATGACGCTGCCGCACTTCGGGCACGGCGCTTTGAGTTCCCCGAAATCGCCGGGCACGGTATCGCTCTCGAAGCCCTTCGCGCGCTCGACGATGTGGCGCGTCATCTCAGCGATCTCGCGCATGAAATCCTCGCGCTTCATCTGGCCGCGCGACATGAGACGCAGCTTGTGCTCCCAGCCGCCGGTCAGCTCGGGCTTGCACAGCTCCGGGATGTCGAGGCCGCGCAGCAGCGTGATGAGCGAGAACGCCTTTGCGGTCGGCTGCAATTCGCGGCCGAGGCGATGGATGTATTTCTCGTTGATCAAACCTTCAATGATGGAGGCGCGGGTCGCGGGCGTGCCGAGACCTTTCTCCTTCATCGCGGCGCGCAGTTCCTCGTCCTCGATCGTTTTGCCCGCACCTTCCATCGCGCTGAGCAAGGTGGCTTCCGAGAAGCGCGCCGGTGGCTTGGTCTCGTTCTGGTTGACGTCGACCTTCGTCGTCTGGACGGTTTCGTTCGCCTCGACGGGCGCGAGGTTCGGCGTGTCGCCGCTCTCGACTTCGCGGCCGTACACCGCCATCCAGCCGGCCTTCATCATCACCTTGCCTTCGCTCTTGAACGGCTCGCCCTCGACGCGCGTGATGCGCGTGGTGACGAGGAATTCCGCCGCCGGATAGAAGACGGCGAGGAAGCGTTTCGTGACGAGGTCGTAAAGCTTCTGCTCCGGCTCGCTCAGGTTTTTGGGCGCGAGCGAGGTCGGGATGATGGCGTGGTGGTCCGAGATTTTCGCGTTGTTGAAGATGCGCTTGTTGCCCGGCTTGACCCAGTCGTTGCTCAGGATCTCGTCAGCAAACGGCCGGTAGCTCGTCCCCTGCAAGGTGGCCAGCGTCTGCTTGACCGTGGTGCCGTAATCTTCCGGGAGCGCGCGCGAATCAGTACGGGGATAGGTGAGCACCTTGTGCTTTTCGTAGAGCGCCTGGGCGAGGCCGAGCGTGTTCTTCGCCGAGAAACCAAACCGTCCATTCGCTTCGCGCTGCAAGGTGGTCAGGTCATACAATGCGCCGGAGAGCGAGCTGGTCGGCTTGCTTTCCTCGGTGACGATGCCGGGTTTGCCGACGCATTTGTCGCGGATGGCTTCGGCCCGGGTGACTTCCCAAAGGCGCTCGGCCTTCAGCTCGGCGTCCGAGTCTTTCTTATCCTTGTCCTTATCCTTGGAAAACGCTTCATCGAACCAGCGTCCGGCATATTCGCCGCCCTTGGCCTGGAACGTCCCGATGATTTCCCAGTAAGTCCGCGAGATGAACTTCTTAATCTTCTCCTCGCGCTCGACGAGAATCGTGAGCGTCGGCGTCTGGACGCGGCCCACGGTCGTGAGCTGGAAGCCGCCGAGCTTCGAGTTGAAGGCGGTCATCGCCCGCGTGCCGTTGATGCCGACCAGCCAGTCGGACTCGGAACGGCAGACGGCGGCATCAGCAAGCGGACGGACATCCGCATCGGCGCGCAAGTTCGCAAAGCCATCGCGGATGGCGGTCGGCGTCATGGATTGCAACCAGAGACGGGTGACGGGTTGCTTGGCCTTGGTGTGCTGGACGATGTTGCGGAAAATGAGTTCACCCTCGCGCCCGGCGTCGCAGGCATTCACGAGCGCATCGACATCTTTGCGCTTGATGAGTTTGGCCAGGACTTTGAGCCGGCTCTCGGTCTTCTCAATGGGACGCAGGTCGAAGTGCGGCGGGATCATGGGCAAGGCGGCGAAGGTCCACTTGCCCTTCTTCACCTCGAACTGTTCCGGGACACACAACTCCAGCAAATGACCCACGGCCGAGGAGAGAACGAACTTGTCGCTCTCGAAATACTCGTCGTGTTTCTCGAAGCCCCCGAGCGCCTTGGCGATGTCGCTGGCGACGGACGGCTTTTCAGCAATGATTAACGCTTTACCCATGGCAATGTGCGGACTAATACAACGCGACCCCTGCCGGTTGCAACCTCCGGTTTTATCGTCGGAGCGAAAACCGGCTAAAGAAAAAACTCTGGTTTGCGGTTTGGCGCCATCCTCCAGCATGCTTTACAAAGCCGTTTTGACTGCCCAGATTTCACGCTATTGCCAGTCATGTCTGGCCAGCTAAGGTATCGTTAAGCTATGAAGAAAATCATTCTAATCGTCGCTGGTATTGTCGTGGTGCTGGTCATCGCGCTTGTTGTCGTCCTCACTCTTTCGCTCGATTCCCTCGTGAAGAAGGGCGTGGAGACGATCGGGCCGCAGATCACGAAGACGGAGATGAAGCTGGAGAAGGCGAGCATCTCGGTCCTCTCCGGCTCCGGCGCGCTGCACGGCTTCCTGATCGGGAATCCCGAAGGCTACAAGACGCCTTCCGCCATCAAGGTGGGCGAGGCCAGCCTCGGCGTGCGGCCGATGTCCGTCTTGTCCGACAAGATCCACATCACCCACGTGAAGGTTCAGGGCGCGGAAATTACTTTTGAAGGCGCGCTGGGATCAAAGAACAACCTGAGCAAAATCTTGGAAAATGTCGAATCCGCCTCCGGTGGACCAGCCAAGGGAACCGACCAGCCGAAAGCCGAACCGGCTGGCAGCGGCGCTTCCAAGAAGCTCCAGGTGGACGACTTCCTGATCAGCGGCGCGAAGGTGAACGCGACCTTGACCGCGCTCGGCGGACGGACGCTCACGCTGTCCATCCCCGACATCCATTTCTCGAATCTCGGCAGCGGCCCGGAAGGCATCACCGCCGGTGAGCTCACAAAATTGATTCTCAACGGACTCAACAAAGAGACCATGAAGGCCGTGGAGAAAGCCGTGTCTGACTTTGGAAAACAGGCCGCCGGAGCATTGTCAGACATCACCAAGGGCGGCACGAACTCGCTCGACAAAGCCGCGCAAGGGCTCAAAGGCGTGAGCGACTTGTTCAAGAAGAAGTAGCCAGCGTCGGTCGCTGCGGGGACGCGAGAGAGTTTGCCGGGCGAACAAGCCTGCCAGCTTGAATGTATCGTGAAGCGCCGAATCTATTTCGCGTTAGTCATCCTCGCCGCCATTGCGTGGAGCGGAGCGTGGGGCTGGGATGCACTCAGTCGAGAACGACTGCGCGCACAGGAGCATGAACCGCCACCGCCCGGAATGGTGCTCGTGCCAGCCGGCGAGTTCCTGATGGGAAGCGATGATCCGACGGCAGACCCTGACGAAATGCCGCTCCGCAAAGTATTTCTACCAGCGTTCTACATCGACAAACTGGAGGTCACCAATCGCCGCTACAAGGAATTCAAGAGCAGCCATGCGTTCGCGACCGGTGAAGACGATCTGCCGGTGACGTTTGTGTTGAAGACGGATGCCGAAGCGTTTTGTCGCTGGGCTGGCCGGCGGTTGCCAACCAATGCCGAGTGGGAGAAGGCAGCGCGCGGAACCGACGGACGCGTATTTCCATGGGGCAATGAATTTCGCGACGGACTGGCGAACATCCATCGCCGATCGGGCGACACGAACGGGATGGTTTGCAAGTTACCGAACGCGTCAACGCCCTCCAAAGGAAAATTGCCGGGCGGAAGTTTTCCGCAAAGCGTCAGTCCCTTTGGATGTCACGACATGGCCGGCAACGTTTGGGAATGGGTCAGCGACGTCTGGGTGGACAAATCGTTCCTCTGGTCGCGGGACGACGGCGAACGTCGCGGCATTCTTCGCGGCGGCGCGTCCACCTACAGCCCGATGCATGCACGCACGTCGCATCAGGGATTCGAGGCGCTGGAGGCCACTTGTCACGACGTGGGCTTCCGATGTGCGATGACCGCGACACCACGGAAGCGATAGCCGTCCGCCTAGCTTGGTGCCTAGTTCCGGAACGCTTTGTGGCAGGAGACGCAGGTCTTGTTGAGAGTTTGCAATGCCGTGTCGCGCACCAACGACTGAGCCTGAGCATCGCGGAGGAGGAGTCGAATCTGGTCGGCTGCTTTCTCAGCCTCGGCAAGCTTGGAGCGATAATCCGCAGGACGCCTTGCCGTGTCATCCATGCGAGCAAGCTCGCGAAAGTGTTCCCATAAGATTGTCGCGGTCCGCGCAGCTGTGAGATCGAGCTGGCTCGGGATGCTTTTCCAATTGGCTTTCTGGGCGGCCTTCAACCGCTCCATCTCTTCATCGATGGCAACCATCGCCTCTACGAGCGACGAAGTCTTCGCCACTTCGGGAAGCTCCACGATCCGGGCGAGCACCACCGCCTGAGGCAAACGAAACTCCATCGCGCTTCGGTAGAGGCCCACGTAGTCGGCAGCGGTGCCAGCCTCGTGCAGCCACGTGACCGC
>CAMCCU010000359.1 GCA_945872975.1 Pedosphaera parvula Ellin514 | reverse complement strand
TGCCGACCTGGGTGCCGATAATCTTGAAATCAATCAACAAGCCCTTTTCGTTCTCGATGATCTTCGGCTGCGCGGAAGTGATTTGGAAATTCTTGGCCGCCCCCGCGCCGGTGTTCTTCACCAGCAATCCGAGCGCGAAGGGTTCCGCCGGCTCCGTCTCCGGCGTGAACGGATCATCGCTGTACACGTCGCGCTGCTGGAAATAGAGCAGTTCAAGGCGCGCGTCCGGCATCACCGTGATGGTGGACGACAGCAGCGGCACCACCACTTCCTGTCCGCCCTCGATGTAACGCAGCGTTCCGCCGACGTGATACGTCGTGGGCGCGAGCGGAGCCGCGTCGCGCGTGGGGATGAAGGTGTACTGCGCCGAGGCCGAGCCGCCCGCGGCGATCACCCCGCCGCCATTCACATCCGACAACCCCGTCAATTGAGGCGGACGAAAGCCAAAGCGTTCATTGACGGAATTGTTCGCGGAATCGCGGACATCCAGCGTCACCCTCAGGCCCGTGATGCTGTCCCCGCCGTCGTTGTCGATTTCCAGCGTGCCCAGGAACGCCGTGCGCGTCATCACCGCCTCCTGTTCCAGGCGGATGCGCACCCTCGCACAGACGCCGCCCGGAGTGGCCGCGGCCGCCTGGAAGGAGTTGCCCGTCGGAAACAGAAAGGTCCGGCCTGCCGACGCGGCTGCCAACGACGGGCCGCAACCCCCACCGCTCGATCCGCCCGGAGTATTGAAAACCGGGGTAATACTGGCGGTCCAGCCGCCACTGCGAATCCCCCCGCCCCGTAGTTGAACGTCGGGCACGTCGAAAGCCAGCCAATCAAGCAACTTCGCAAGATAATCGCAAAGACAGTCATTGATGACGTCACCGGCGCTGCCGAGCAAGCCCTTGGGGCCCTGAACCAGCGTCTGGCAGCCCGCGAGCAGGAGCGTCTTTTGGCAGTCGCTGAAATCATCGCCCATGCACTCCAAAATGGCATCGAGGATATCGCACGGAGCGTCGAGCAGGTTGCCCTTGGTCAGGTTCGACTCGGCTGCGTCCAGAATCTTGTCGAGGCAGTCGTCGCTCTCCTCGTCGGAACAGAAAGGCGAGATATCAATCTCACGCAACTGCAACACATTATTGGGGCCGCAGACATAGTAGTAACCCACGCTGATCGGAATCTTGGGCATGCACGGAATCCCCGTGTCGATTTCACAGCCTCCGCCACCGGCCGCCGTGAGGCTCGCGGCTCGGCTCGCGGCAAAAGGCCCGGAGGCTGGCGGCGTGCTGCGGAGCCGGATCGCAACCGGGATGGTGAGCGTTCCCTTCGCCGGGATGCTCCCGATGTCCTCGACCAGCGGCGTGACCACGAAGTGCGCGTCCGACGGGATGTTCAATCGCACGCCATTCGCCGCGACGAGCCCCTCATTGCGCAGCCGGATCTCGAAATAAGTTTCCTTCCCGGCGATCACCAGCGGCGCGATCCTCGGCGTTTCGACGATCACGTTCGGGATGGGCACGTCGGCCTCGAACTTGGATTCCAGCACGATGCGGTAGGTGTCCTGGATTTCGATGGGCACCACCGTCCATTGATAGGTGACGGTCTGCCGCGAGATGAAAGCCTCGGCCGTGTTGGTGGTGCCGGGCACAATCGTGACCGGCCCGCGAAAGCTGGTGTGCTTGTCCGCGCTGACTTCCAGCGTGTAGCTGCCTTCCGCAATGTTCGTCAGCAGAATTTCGCCGGAGCTGCCGGTCCGGCCCTGCGCCACGAGATTTCCCGTAATCACATCCCGCACCCGCACGGTGGCGTTGGTCACCTTCGGAGCCTCGGCAACGTAGTAGGTGTATTCGTCGGTGACCGACACATTCAGATCGCCGACCGCCTCGGAGAGGGCGCGGAATTGGAACGGAACACTGACGCCGGTGCTCGCGCCAGCCAGGACAAGATTCCCGTCGTAGCGCGTCAATGGCAGGTTCGCCGGCGGATTCAACGCCAGCGTCACGGTGGTTTTCTGGCCGGGCAGCAGCGACGTCACGTTGGAGTCGCTGAGCAGCACGATCCAGGGAATCGTCGGCAAGGTCACGCGCAGGTCGCCGCTCGGCGCGCCGCCGTTGTTCGAGACGTCGAAGGACACGATGCTTTGCGCGCCCCGCAACATGCCGCGAGCGAGGAAGGCGGGAGTCGCGACGAGTTGCGGGCGCAGCGGCACGATGCTCGCACTCCCGGGCACATCGAGGGTGACGCCTTCTGCGGACGTGATGTGAATGAGGAAGGTCGCGTTGGCCTGTTGGGCGATGGTCGAGGTGATCGTGTAACCGAGCAACCCCGTGCTCATGCCGCTCAACTGGCCGGGCATGTCCAACTGCACATTCACGCCCGCGGGCGCATTCGGCACAGCGGTCAACCCGGTGATGGGGATTTCGCCCAGGTTGCGCACCTCGATGTAGCCCGTGAGGGGTTCGTTCGGCACCAGCTTCACGTTCAGCCGATCGAGGTTGGCCCGCAGGCCCAGAATGGAAAACTGATCCTGGATCAAGTCTTCCGAAACGAGCGGATGATCGGCCCCAATCGTATAAAGCCCGGCTTCATTCGGCAGCGGCTGGAACGTCGCTTGAAAGTCCCCGTTCCCGTCCGTCACCGAGGTGATCACCCGGCGCAGCCCCATCACCCGAACGCGGGTCGTCACCAGTTTGAAGCGCGCCGCCGAGCCGTCCGCCGTGTTGTAGGCGTGGCCCCGTACGGGGATGGGAGTGCCGTTGGCCACGATCTGAACGTCCGTTTCCACGGTCGCGCGGTAGGCCGGAGCAATCGTGATTGGCATGGCCGAAACGTTGTTCCGTTCCGAACCTTCCGTGACCGCCCCGCCGTCGTCCGTGGCCACGAGAATCCAGAAGTTGCCCGGCGACGAGGGCAGCAGCACGGACTGTGTGCGCGTGTAAGTCTGGCCGATGTCGAGCGAACCGTTGAAATTGACGGGGCTCAGCAGCGTGTCGCCCCCAAGCTGCGCGTCTCTTGAAATGTAAACCCGATCCACCCAGGAACCGCTCGCGTCCGCCAGTCCGGCATTGAGCGCCTGCCAGGTGATCGTGATCCGGTTGTCCGTCAGGCCGTTGGTTGGCGCGACGAGGCTGGCGATGCGCAGGTCCGGCATGTCGATGTCGCTCACGCTCAGGTTGGCCGCGCCGCTGTTGAACCCGGACGCCGAGGCCGTGATCGTGACTGGCCTGATCCCATCCGTGATGCCGTCCACCGTACCGGAGATCGTGAAGTTGGCGAAGCTTTGGCCGGCGGGAATTGTGACCAGTGGCGGCAGTTGCACTTCGCCGGGCGCGCTGTTCAACAGCGCGACCAGCAGCGAGCCGTTTGTTCCCGTGTTGCGAGTGACCTTGCCGGTCACGGCGCCGCCCTCCGCCACGAGGGCGCTCGACAAGGTGACGGCCAGGCTTGGCCCATCGTTGTCCAGGATTTGCACCAGCACCGCGCCGGCGCTGGATTCATTCACCAATCCCTGATCGTTGAGCGCCTTGCCGATGAGGCTGACGGTGTGCGTGCCCATCGCGATCGCGTCGTCCGTCACATTGATGTTGAACGTCGCCGAGGACTGGTTGGCCGGAATGGTGACACGCGAAGGAATCGAAAGCCGGCCGCCGGGCACGGCGCTCATCAGGACCGCCAGCGCGCGGTCGTTCACCAGGGATCGAGTGACGGTGCCAATCGTGGCCGGACTGCCGCCGCCTTCGGTGACGGTCGGATCCGCGAGGGTCAGCGAAACCGTCACCGTATCGTTCTCCGTGACCGTGACGGTGGCGGAAACCGTGTTGTAGTTTGATGCGGCCGCCTGGATTTTCACCAATGCGCTTCCATCAATGAAGTTGTTGTCCACCGCGTCCACCTGGAACACGGCATTGCGTTCCCCGGGAGCCATTGTGACGGTCGCGGGCACCGTGAGCTTGCCCGGCTTGTCGCTGGTGAGCGTCACGACCAGCGGCACGTTCGTCTCCGCGTTGCGCGCGAGATAGCCCAGCGCCGCGAAGGCTCCGGCGTTCTCCGCCACCGTGCTGGAAACGATCTGAAGGGAAAGGGTGCGCGCGTCGTTGTCCGTGATCGTGAGCGTGTCCGATACCGAACTGAAACCGCTCGCGACGGCGCTGATCGTCACCGTCCGACTGCCATCCACAAACAAATTGTCCTGCGCCGCGACCGGGAAACTCACCGACGCTGCGCCTGCCGGAATCGTAACGGTTGCGGGCACGACGGCCTGGCCCGAGTCACTGCTCGCCAGCGTCACGTCGAGTGCGCTGGTCGTGGCCGTGTTGCGAATGACCGTTCCCTGGCCGGCGTTCATGCCCGCGGCTTCAGAGAAAGTATGCGTGGAAAAGGCGAGGCTCAGGCTGGCGGCCAAAAGGATCGGCTGAACATCCACGACCGTGTTGTTCGTTTCGTTCAACTCAAAGAGCTGGCTGCCCGAATCCACGCGCACCACGAAGTATTTGTTGCCCGCGCCGAACGTGGGCAGCGTCACGCGCGCGCTGCGTGTGGTCGAAGCCCCGGCACCGAGGCTGGTGCTGTTGAAGACGGACGCGAGATAGATGGCGTTTCCGCCCGCGGCATTGTCCGCCAGGAAAACCTGCTCGCTCCACGCACCGGACGCGGCGGCGGCTCCCAGGTTGGCAACCGTCCACGCAACGTCCACCGGCCGGCCCGGCAACCCAGTCGCGGGCGCAACGATATTGGTGACGGTCAAATCTGGATAAGGGGCGAGCGCCGAGTTGCGGACCAGCACTGCCGCGTTGTTGCTCTCGCTCGTGCCGGAGATGTTGTATTCGTAGATCGCGCTGGTGGTATCGCTCGTCACCGTGAACTCGAACTCGCCCGCACCGCGCGTCCCGTCTGGCAGCGGAAAGGAATAACCCCGGCCTCGAGATTGCCCGCCTGCGATGGGCCCGTTCGTCGCGACGGCCGGGTTGTAATACAACGCCGTGTTCACGAGCGTCTCCGCCGTCGTCCGGTTGCGCACGACCAGGCGGTCGTAGAACGGCGCTTCCACCAGGCCGTTGCCGCTGTTCGTGGTGTTCCAAGTCACAGAAACGCCCGCACCGGATTGGAGAACCAGCGGCGTCACCGCAAGATTGGTCACGCGCAGATCAGGATACGCCGAGAGCGTGGAGGTGCGCGTCACGACGGTCAGGTTGTTGTTCTCTCCCGTGCCGGAGGGATTGAACTCGGGCACCGCGTTGTAAAAGTCGGCGCGGACCCGAAAGGCCAGAGTGCCAGCGCCGCCCGCACCATCTGGCAGGCGGAAGGAATACTGGCGCGCCCGGCTCTGGCCGTTGCTGATCGAGCCGCTGGCACTGGAGTCATAATAGACGGTCGTATCCACCAACTTCACCCCCGTCGTGAGATTGCTCACCACGAGATTGTCGCTCCACGGCCCGCGCGCCGGGCCGACGCCTGAGTTCGTGTCGTTCCAGCGAACCACGATTTGCGCGCCGGAGATCAGCGCGGCGGGCGTGACCTCCAGTCCGGCCACTTCGAGGTCCGAGGCGTTGATCTCGATGGGCACGGCGGCCAAGTTGTTTGTCTCGACGGCTTCCAGTTGGTTCGCCGTCCCGTCCGCGAAGACCAGCAGGTAATTCAACCCAATGTAATTGGCGGAGATGGTCACGCTCCGCGAGCGTGTGTAAGACGCGCCCGCTGCCAGGGGCGTGAAAGCCGCCGAGGGTTCGGAGACGAGCAACGTGTCGGACCCGTCCAGAGTCGCATTGGTGGAAATATAAATGCGGTCCAGCCAGTCCGCCGTCGCGCTGCCCGGCCCGAGGTTCGTAACCGTCCAGGTCACCGGGACCGTTCCACCGGCCGTGCCCGTGGCCGAGGTAATCAAGTTGCTGACCACCAGATCCGGGAGAGCGATGGCGATAGGGAACGCGGCCGAGCTGTTGTTGGTTTCAAAACCAAATTCATAAACGGCGTTCGCCGAATCCGTAATCACGAACAGGTGAAGATTTCCACTCAGGTTGTTCGGCAGCGTCACGGTGGCGTTCGTGGAGTAGGTCGCGTTGATGGCGAGCACCCCGCTGTGCTGAATG